>SSGN01000198.1 GCA_008016945.1 Flavobacteriales bacterium | reverse complement strand
GTTGGCGACATCCGGGTCCCGTTGGCGTGTGCGTTCTCTGCTCCTTGATCGCGCAGCGCGCATGCTGAGCTCGCACCACAGTGGACCGTTCCAACGCCATGTCGCTCGTCCACTGTACGGAGCGCGGCCGGCCACGCTGATCGGTGGCACGTCCAGGCCGGACAGGCTGCATACATGGATGATACCGACCAGTGGAGTATGGCGATGCCCACCAGGATGCCTCCATCCATCGTTACTCCGAAACAATGTCCGGTGGTGTGCGATCCGAGGTAGGCGAACCGTTGTGCGGGCCTATCAGCAGCCAAAGCGTTGTGGTTCGCACGATGGGACGGTGATCGGCCGTGCTGGAAGGTGTCCGCACAGCAGAGCGTGGTACCGCTTGCGCCGTTGGCTAACCCGTAGCGGTTCGTAGGCTTCTTGCACCGAACGGAAGCGTGGCTACCTGTGCTGTCCCGTTCGGGTCGGGGGGCGCACCTTCACTCGATCCCGGTAGGCGCGTCTCACCTCCCTGAGCGATGCTTCCCGGCCAATGCCGAGTACGCGGTAGTGGTCGTGACAAAGTGATCCGGGCATCGGTGCTCCGCAGGAAAGTACCGTTCCTCAACGTGTTCTTATGCGATCCATAAGGAACGGGTATCTTACTGGTGACCACGTATGAGGAGGGCCAACGGTATAGGGGCAGCGACCAGATCGCCGGTGAGGCGCGGGGTGCGTGTTGCCTTGGTGATCCTGTTGTTCGCCGGCAGGGTCGGGCTCACCGGCCAGTCCACTTACATGTTGCGCGGCATCGTGCAGGATGCCGCCACGGACCTTCCCTTGGGTGATGTGCATGTGGCGGTGAAGAACACGGAACTGGGGGCGGTGAGCGATGCGGGTGGACATTTCACGATCCGGCTGTCCCGCGCAGCGGATGTGGTGCTCCATCTTTCACGGGTCGGGTATGCCGAACGTGAGCTCTCCATCGGGGTGGGGGAACGATCGCTCAGCGGCCCTGTGGTACTTGGGTTGGTACCAACGGCAGTGGATCTTCCGGAGGCCATCATCAACCGACCTGAACCAGAAGTGGTCCTGCAGCGCGATGACCTGCACGTGGGGGATCATCTGGTGAACGATGAGGGAGTATGGGTGCTCACATACGACCGCCCGAAACTGCTGCACCGCGCCGACGAACAAGGCAGGCAAGTGTTCCGCGATGCCCGATTGTACCTCTTGGACACCGCCTTCACCGAGTGCTGCAGTGTACGCCTACCCACTGAGGTATGCCGGCTGCAACAAGATGCGCACCACCGGGTGATCGTTGAAGGTGTGCATTGTGCTTGGGTGGTCGTTCGCCGCGGTGAACAACTGGAGCTTGAAGAGCTTGACCTGCGCACCCTCAAGGAACAGGTGCTGCCCTGGACCGATACCATCCCGGGCCAACTCCTTGGAAGCGACCATGATCCCACCTTCCCAGCCTTCAACCACATCGCGTTCGTTCTCGCCGATCAGGACCAGCATGTCGTCTGCGCGGTGCAGGATGACTTCCGCATGGAGCTCTTTCGAAGCCAGTACAAGTACATGAGCGGCCACGACAAGGTGATGGCCATGGACCTGGCCTTGGAGACCGGCGTGGATGCGGAGATCATCGCCGGATACATGACCGGTTTCCACAAGAGCCTGTATTTCCGGCCGCCCTACGCCCCTCTTTTCGTGGTGCGCGATACGCTCTGCGTGTTCGACCACCACCAGCATCGGATCCGTCGGTTCCTCGCCGACCGTACCGAGGTGGCGCCGGTGGCCATCGCTTATCACCGGGACAGGCGCTGGACCGCACGGCTATTGCAGGATCGGCGGAGTGGCGCGGTGTACGCGCTGTTCGCCCGCGATGCACGCACGTGGTTGCGCGAGGTGGATACTCGAACTGGAGACCTGGGTCCCGAACAGGTGCTGGACGATCCCTTTCCCGAAGTGGTGAAGGTGCATGGCGACCATGCGTACTTCATCTATCGCCGTAGCGGATCGCTACAACACCGTACGCTGTACCGTCAGCGGATCCACTGATCAACCCTGGCCTGGATGTCGCTTCGGGTGGTCGAACCACACCAGGGTACCCGTGCCTTTACCGGTATGCGTCCACTCGCCCACCGCGAAGTCGATACGCACCAGACCACAGGTGGGGAGCTCACCGACGCCCGTATCGCAAAAGTGCTCCACAAGCTCCGTGAACCCCGGGTTGTGCCCAAAGAGCATTGCCCGATGTGCCGTTGGAGGAAGGCTGCTCACGACTTGAGCCAGTTGGTAGCGGTCGGCCAGGTATATGGAACGGTCTGGATGGATCCGATCCGTGGAAAGGCCCAAGGCGGTGGCGAAATGGCCTGCCGTGGTGAATGCCCGGTTGGCCGGGCTGGTCACGATCAGGTCCACCGGCTCCCCGCGTGCCTTGAACAGACCGGCCATGAACCCGGCATTACGCACACCGCGCTCGTTCAGCGGGCGATCGAAGTCGCTCATCCCCGGGTCGGCCCAGGAACTCTTGGCGTGCCGACAGAGGTACAACGTCTTCATCACCTTGGGTTCAATGTCCGAAACGGTTCAACCCGTCCAAGATCGCCAGCAACAACCGGTTCGGATCCATGTTCACCCCCAAGGTGACATGGGCCATGCGGGCATCGCTGAACTGTTCCGGACGTCGGAAGCCCTTGGAAATGGTGAGGAACAACGTTTCGGGATACTGTCCCGTGAAGTGTAGGTTCAGCACATCGCCACCGGCCAGGTGCAAATGGTACAACGGATAGTGGTTCACCTCATCCTTGAAGGACATATCCTCCGCCAGAACATGTCCCATGGTCCTCAGGTCACGGCCCACCTCGTCCATCACATAGTGTAACACATCCTCCACATAAACCTCGGGATCCGTCGGGAGCTGAAGCTGGCGTTGGTCCAAGGGCGCCAACATGCGCGCACGGGTATGGCGAAGCGCGGTTTGTAGCTGATTCAATTGGGCGGTGAAGCTCATCCTTGAAAGGGGGTCTTTACGGAGGGCAAACTATCGCGCTTGGCCATGCGTGAACCGGTTGGACGCCCTGCGTTTTGCACGATCCAATGAACGATCGGTCCCGTCGCGAACCACGACCTTTGCCCCATGGATCGAAAAACTCTGGCTTGGGCCGCCGCGGTTCTAAGTGTTGCGGTGGCCTTCGGCGCATTCGGGGCACATGGCTTGAAGTCGCGGGTAGGGCCCGAGGCCGTGGCGCAGTGGCAAACGGGGGTGCAGTACCAGTTCTATCACGGCTTGGGACTTTTCGGTCTGGCACTTCTTGGTGGGCGCCTGCCCGCCCAACGGTCGCGCTTGATCCGCGCCCTGCTGCTGGCTGGGATCTTTCTGTTCTCCGGCTCCATCTACTTGCTAGCCACTCGGGATATCCTTGGTACACAAGGTCTTACCATGGTCCTTGGGCCGATCACGCCGCTCGGGGGACTCTGTTTCATCGCAGCATGGGTCGTATTGTTCATGACCGCCCTGCGTACGACTGACGAACGCTAACCCGGAAAGACCGGTTCCCCGTACTTTTGCCGTTCAATTCACAATTCCATAAGGAACATGAACGAATTCGGCCGTAAACCGAAGAACGCCGACCTCTCCAAGGTGGGCCTGGGCAAGGTGGGCGAGATCTATTGGAACCTCGAACCTGCTGAACTGGTGGAACAAGCCATCATCAACGGTCAGGGCGTGCTTGCCGACAGCGGCGCACTGGCCATCGATACCGGTGAGTTCACCGGCCGAAGCCCCAAGGACAAGTTCTGCGTGAAGGATGCCAAGACCGAGAATACCGTGTGGTGGGGCGATGTGAACTTCCCCTTCTCGGCGGAGAACTTCGATCGTTTGCATGCGCGGATGGCCGCCTACCTTCAAGGTCGCGAGGTGTTCGTGAAGGATGCTTATGCCTGCGCTGACCCGACCTACAAATTGAACATCCGGTTAGTTGCCGAGTATCCCGCTAGTGCCATGTTCGCAGGCAATATGTTCCTGCGCCCAACGGCCGAGGAGCTCGATGCCTTCGAGCCGGAGTGGCATATCCTCTGTGCTCCAGGGCTCCATGCGGACCCCGCGCTCGATGGTACACGCCAGCACAACTTCGCGGTGATCGACTTCACTCGGAAGATGATCCTCATCGGCGGTACAGGCTACACCGGCGAGATCAAGAAGGGCATCTTCACCGTGCTCAACTACGTGCTACCCCAGGAGCGCAAGGTGCTCAGCATGCACTGCAGCGCCAACATTGGCAAAGCAGGCGATACGGCCGTGTTCTTCGGCTTGAGCGGAACGGGTAAGACCACCTTGAGCGCCGATCCCGAACGCGCACTCATCGGCGATGATGAACACGGTTGGAGCGATACCGGCGTGTTCAACTTCGAAGGCGGCTGCTACGCCAAGTGCATCGACCTCAGCGCCGAGAAGGAGCCCCAGATCTGGGAAGCCATCAAGTTCGGCGCCATCTTGGAGAACATCGTGTTCGAGGAGGGGACCGCCAAGGTCGACTTCGCCGATGGCTCCAAGACGGAGAACACCCGTGTGAGTTATCCCATCCACCACATCCCCGGGGTGGCGGTACCCAGCGTGGGCGATCATCCCACCAACATCTTCTTCCTCACCTGCGATGCCTATGGCGTATTGCCCCCGATCAGTAAGCTGACCCCGGGACAGGCCATGTATCACTTCATCAGCGGATACACCGCCAAGGTGGCCGGTACCGAAGCTGGGGTCACCGAGCCGCAAAGCACCTTCAGTGCGTGCTTCGGCAAGGCATTCCTGCCGTTGCACCCCACCAAGTACGCCGATATGCTCGGTGCCAAGATGAAGCAGCACAACGTGCGGGTGTGGCTGGTGAACACCGGCTGGAGCGGTGGCAGCTATGGCACCGGCGAGCGCATGAAGTTGAAACTGACGCGGGCCATGATCACCGCAGCCCTGCGCGGTGAGTTGGATGCGGTCAGCTACAACGAGCATCCGGTGTTCGGCGTGAGCTTCCCGACCACCTGCCCCAACGTGCCTTCCGAGGTGCTCGATCCCCGTAACACTTGGAAGGACAAGGCCGCTTACGACGCCACGGCGGAGAAGTTGGCCAAACAGTTCAACGACAACTTCGCCAAGTACAGCGATGGTGCAAGCGCCGAGATCCTCGCAGCGGCACCGCGTACTGCGGTGAAGGCCTGATCCTTTCAATAGAAAGGCCCCTTCGCCGCCTGGCGAGGGGGCCTTTTCAATGGTGAGAATGGCATCGTACTTGTAAGGATCATTTTTCAAGCGGAGCGAATGGGACTGGTGAGAGCTTTGTTCGGTATGTGGGCTGTTGCCGTGGCCTGCGAGGCGAGGAGCCAAGCGTACCTCGATCGCACCCTGTACCCCGAACGGCTGCACGAAGAGGTGGAGCTGCTGCGATCCGCCATTCATGAGGCCCATCCGGACCCATACCGGTATCATACCCGACCCGAGCTCGATGCCTTGATCGACCGGGTGCGCGATTCGATCACGGTGCCGATGTCATTGGTGGAGTTCGAGCAGGCCCTCGGTCCTGTGTTCAAAGGTGTGGGCGATTCGCACTGCCGATCCGAATGGCCAGTGGACATGCAACGGACACTGGAGCGCGAGGCATTACTGTTACCCTTACAGGTGCGGGTGTTGCCTGAGGGGGTGTTCGTGGAAGAGGAACTGAAAGGCTTCCGCAGCATACCCGTGGGCAGTCGTATCACCGCCATCAACGGCAGACCGATCGAGAAGATCATGGAGGTGTTGCTCCGGACGGTGGTGGGCGATGGGGCCAACCGGACCTTCGCCGAGAGGATGGTGGAACGCGAGTTCAATGTGCGCTACCATTTGTATGTGGAACAGACCGGAATGTACCGCGTGGAGTACCGTACACCGGATAAAGTGGCGAACGAACAGGTGGTCTTTGGGATGACCGCGATTGAGATCACCAGCACACGGAAGCCCAAAGGTGCATCCATGCTCTCCTGGGGGTCCACTGTATACCCCGAGAGCGCTGTGCTGTGGCTGAAGCTGAATACACTGGATCTGGAAGGTCTCAACCTCGGTGGGCAACGTCCGGATCGTTTCCTGCAGGCCACCTTGAACGATGCGCAGCGCGAGAAGGTGCGGACCCTGGTGATCGATGTGCGCGGCGCTGGTGGACGCGAGCTCTCCATGGCCGAACTCGTGTTCTCGGCCATCGCGAAGAGCCCGTTCAAGATGCTCGATGCCATGGTGGTGCGCAGCATCGTGCCCCCCAAGGCACGGCCCACCCACGCCATTCCCGAGAGTTTCTATGCCAGTGCCAACGCGCGCTTGCTCCTGGCCGGAAAGGGCGATTACCGGGTGCCGGAGACCGATCCGCGCCTTTCGATGCACGAGCCCATGAACAAGGCCTTCGGCGGGAAGGTGTACGTGGTATGCGACGGCTATACACGCGATGCCGCTGCCGCGCTGGTGATGATGGTGCGGCGTCAGAACCGGGGGCGCGTGGTGGGCGAGGAGGTGGGCTCCAACGCCTTCGGGTTCACCGGTGGGCCCGAATGGGTGGTGACCGCGCCCAACTCGAACCTGCGTTTCCATGTGCCCCTGTTGAAGTATGTGCCGGCCGGCCGTGGCGAAGGCCCCACCGATCGTGGCGAACAGCCCAACCACCAAGCGTACCCCACCCCTGGGGGCATCGCCCGCGGACAGGACGAGCTGCGCGCTTCACTGTTGGAAATGATCCAGGAACTGGAATGAGGGCGGCACTCGGTCTCCTGATCGTCCTGCCCCTGGTGCAGGGTTGTGGCCCGAGCAACGGGGAATCCCAAGGAAAGGCTGTTTGGAGCGGGGTGCCCAATGCCTATGCCACCCATTTCGAGTTCCAGGTGCGGGGCGAGGAGCGGCGGGTGTTGGTCTTCGGCCCCGAAGGGCGGACCGATACCGTGGGTAAGTACCTCTACCGCACTGCGGGCACAGCCGACCACCTCCCGGTGCCCTTGGAGCGTACCGTGGTGTTGAGCACCACCCACTTGTCGTACTTCGGGGCTCTGGGTGCCGTGGATCAGGTGGTGGGCACCTCGTTCACCGAACAGGTCCGCGACCCACGTTTCGCCGATGCGGTGCGCGATGGTCGATTGAAGGAGGTGTCCCGTGCCGATGGTGTGGATCGCGAACGATTGCTCGCTCTGGCCCCGCAAGTGGTATTCGACTATCCGTTCGGTCGGGGCGACCGTGGTGCCAATGCGTTTACCGGTACGGTAATGGTGGCCGAGTACCTCGAGGAACATCCTCTGGGTCGCGCCGAATGGGTCCGGTTCTTCGGCGCTTTACTGGGGGTCGAACGTCGGGCCGATAGCGTGTTCAAGGCCATTGAACATCGCTACGATGTGTTGCGCGGCATGCGGACACACCTTACCCGTTCGCCCCAGGTGCTCTTTGCCAGCCATTGGAACGGGGCCTGGTTCGCACCTGCAGGAAACAGCTACATGGCCACCTTGATCAACGATGCCGGGGGCCACTATGTGTTTTCCGATTCCGTGGCGGCGGGCAACATCAACCTACCGTTGGAACGCTTGCTCGTACTCGGCGATACCATCGACCACCTTGGGGTGCTGCTGGCTGCATCCGGCCCGGTGGACCGGGCCACGCTCGTGGGCGGTGATCCGCGTGTAGCGCGTTTGAGGTGCGTCCGCGAAGGGGCCTTCCTGGGCAATAGTGCGACCGACGACATCTTCGGAGCGGCATTGCTGGAGCCCGATGAGGTGCTACGCGACCTCCGCTGCATCTTCCATCCGGGAAGTTGTGCGGGGCGGAAGGGCCGTTATTTCCGGGCCATCCCTCAATAGGGGATCCCCAGTCGCCGGTAGATGAAGCCCAGCAACCAGGCCGGTCCGATCATCAGGAACTGGAGGTCTTCCAGGAAACTCGGCTTGCGCCCTTCCACCTTGTGGCCATAGAACTGGCCGATCCAGGCCACCACGAACAAGATGGTGCAGATCAGCCAGAGGGGCGTGTCCACGTGCGTGTACAGGTACCGGCAGGCACCAAGGCAGAACAAGGACCAAAGGACCATGCCGAACGCCACCGTTAACGATAAGCGCAGGTAGAAGATGCCAACGAGCCCCACGGCCAGCGAGGCGAGCATGTGCGGACGAACCAGCGGTGACTGCTCCGGCAGGGGGATGCTGTATAGGAACCCCACCACACAGAAATAGATCACAGGTACGCAGATCCAATGGATCGCCTTGTTGGTCGGGTTCTGATGGCTCTCGCCGTAAGCGTCGAACCACTGTTGCATGCTTCGGGCCATGGCTCAGAGGTAGCGTTGTTCGTGGATGTCGCAGTGATGCTCGGCGTGCCCGGCGATGATCAGGCCCATGTCCTGCACGGAAAGCGTGCTGGACCCCGCAGTGCCAACACACTGTAGCCTGTTCTGGTCGAAGCTGGCGAAAAGCGAATGGGTGCTCTGCCTCACGGTCCGATGTTCGGCGAGGATGCTGGCGAGGGTGCGCGAGTCGGCTGCGGCCGTGGCTCCATACAGGTCCTCGTCGAAGCCCGGAAGCACGGTGGGGTCCTTTCGTGCGAAGCACAGAGCGCGGTAGGCGAAGATGCGTTCACAATCGCTCAGGTGCTGCAACACTTCCTTGATGCTCCACTTCCCTTCGGCATAGCGGTGGAATGCCCGGTCTTCCGCGACCGCACCGAAGAGGGCCTCGGTCCGCTCCATGGCTTTGTCCAACGCCTCCAGCACCAGGTGGCTCTTCGCCTTGTCTCGGTACATCTTGAAGTGCGGCGGCATCTTCAATACCGGTGGTTGCGGATCGATCATGCCCAAAAGGTAATCAACGAGGGAGATCCACCAGGTAGGAGGCTGGCACACCGGCAAGCTCGCGCAAGACCTTGGTCCATCCGATCGGATGGTGCCACCAGCGGCCGCGTTGCAGTTCGGGGTCCTCCACGCATCGAACACCCACCGCGACGTCGCTTCCGCAGGCTTGGGCGAAGGTGAGCCGAGAGCGCCGGGCGTGGATGCCGAAGGAGATCACATCGACGCGGCGGATCCCACGTTGTCCAGCTTCCTGGGCGAATCGTTGGGCATTGGCCCATGTCCGGCTTCTTCCGGAGAGCACGGTGGGCAGCTTCAAGATCCGTGCGGCCGGTGTGCCAGCGGCGATGAGGTGCTCGGCCGCAGCATCGGCGAAAGAGGGGGTTCCAGGCTGTCGGTCACCGTTGCTCCGCACGATCGTAACACGGCGTTGCAGTGCGTGCAGGTTGATGCCGTTCAACTTCACGTAGTTCAGGAACAGCAACTCCCAATGTGGGTCTGGATGGCCGTTGAACGTGGGGGTGAAGCGGAGCCGGTCCGTATCCACGGTGATCGTGGCTTTTCGGTCGATGCATGGTCCGAAGACACTGTCGGCCAGCAGGGTGCCGTGCGAGCCCTCCATGATCATGCCCGCGTTCTTCGCGCCGCAGGCGTTCACTAACAGTTCGCCGGTCACCGGGCGTTGCAACTCAACCGCCAGCGTATCGCCATGTCGCAGGGTGTAGGAGAAGTTGCGTGGCGTGCCTGTGATGTAGATGGTGTCGTACGCCCCTTCGGCCAGTAACGCATGTACTTGGGGCATGTACGACGGTTCTATCCAACCTTCCACTACCGCTACACATGCGCCGCTGGGAGCATTGGTGGCCAGCAGGGGGAACGAGAGACCCACTGTGATCGCACCCAATACGAGAAGGGCCAGCAGGATCAAGGACCAGCGGAGGATGGAGCGCATGGTCAGTCGTTCAAGGCATCCTTCAATTCCAACAGTTCTGCCCGAGCTTTACGATCGCCCGCGATCAGGCACTGGAGCGAACCTGCTTCGCATACGCTGATCGCATCCTGCGCCCGGCCGATCTCGCCAAGCATCAAGGCCAACTGATAATAGCTGGCAATGTGCTCAGGAGAGTGCTTCAGAATGTCCTCCAAGGCAGCGATGGCTTGTTCCATTTCTCCCGCGCGTTTCAGCTCCAACGCGATGGCATAGCGTAGGAACAGGTCGTTCGGCTCTTCGGCCAGCATGGTGCGGAGCTGTTGCAGTCGATCGTTGTCCATGGGTTTTCGGTGCGAAGCTACCAGTGCCCGGTGGATACCGGCTGGTGGTGCGCTGCTGGCTCGGGAATGGGTCATGGTCACGCCGATCCAGCAGTTCCATCAGGAGAGCGATCACCGTGCGTAGCGGGCGGATCCATGATGCGCACCCAGCGCTTCGCGGATCACGCTGTATGTTGGGCGTAGGAACATGGTGTATGGAAGGTGCGGGTCATGCCCAGGGTGCCCCGTGCCACCGCTCAACGGGAAGGCTCTTCGGTGCGCTACTCGCAAGCCTGAACGACGAACATGCAGCGTAGCGGAAGTGCGGATCACCACACCTGGCGCACGTGCTCCAACACGCTCGCTGGGTCGGGAGGTACGCAGGCCCAGTTCGGCTCCCGTCGCAACCAGGTCAGCTGCCGCTTGGCGTAGTTGCGGGTGTGCTGTTTGATCGAGGCAATCGCTTCAGGAAGGCTCAGGCTCCCGTCGAAATGGTGGAAGAGTTCGGTGTACCCCACCGTGCGCAAGGCGTTGAGGTGGCGGTAGGGGAGCAGGCTCCGGGCCTCCTGCTCCAGCCCATCGGCCATCATGCGGTCCACGCGGTCGTCGATCCGAGCATAGAGTTCCGCGCGAGGCAGGTCCATGGCGATGCGTAGGATCCGCAGGTCGGTCCGGTCCTGTGGTGTGGTGCGCTGCTCGCTGTATGGCCGACCACTGGCCAGGCACACCTCCAAGGCGCGGATCACGCGGTGCGGGTTGTGCCGGTCGATGCGTTCGTACGTCGGTGGGTCCAATGTGCTCAGCTCAGCGAGTAACGAAGCGAGTCCATCTTCTTGGATCCGTTGCGTGAGCTTTGTGCGGATGTCGGGATCTCCAACGGGCAGCCGATCCAAGCCTTTGAGCAGTGCATCGATGTACAATCCGCTGCCCCCCACCAGTACGGCGACGCCCCGGGTGGCGATCAGGTCCTGCAACACCGGTTCGGCGGCACGGGCGAACACCCCAGCGCTCCACGTCTCGTGCAACTCCAAATGGCCAAGGAAGTGGTGCGGTACACCGAGCAGTTCCGCTTCCAGCGGCCGCGCCGTACCGATCCGCATGGCCTGGTAGAACTGCCTCGAATCGGCGCTGATCACCTCGGTGCCCAGGTGTCCGGCCAGGGTGGCCGCCGCATGGGTCTTGCCCGATGCCGTGGGACCACCGATGACGAGGAGGGTGGGGGTACGGACACCTGTTCCCATGGTGATTTCGGCTTGAGCCCGTGGTGCTGTGCGAAGGTCACTGGTACCGTTGCTCCGTCGCACACGAACGATCGTGGTCGCCTTTAGCGGAATTCATCCCCCGCACCAAGGTCACCATGCCCGAATTCGTCGTGGTCCTCATCGTCCTCCGCATCCTCCCATTCATCATCGTCGCCGTACACATGTTCCTCATCGCCGATGGCGTAGGGGTCGTCCGGAAGGATGCCTGCGGTGAGGTCGTCCTCCTTGCTGTGCTCATCGGGCGCGGTACCCATGCTCATCACCACACGCGGATAGACGACATCGGGTTGGGTGCCTTCGGTCTGGATGAGCTCCACCATGAACATCCACATATGCAGGAAGTCATAGGCATAAACAAAGCGCTGTGTCGTGCTGTTGATGTGGTCGCTGATCCGCACCTGCTCCATCAAGGCGGGGGGCTCACCACCGTCCTCGCCGAAACCCAGGTCCGCCAGCGGGATCTCCGGTCCTTTGCCCCATTCCTCATCGCTCACATAGAAGCTGGCCATCTCCTGGCCAATGAAGGCGAAGGCATCCTTGATCGCGTGGTGAAGGTCGAGGAAGGTCTGGTCGCCACGGATCTCGATGTCGCGGAAGGCCTCGCACTCGTGATCGATCAGGACGCGGAATCGGTAGATGGGCATTGATGTCGATGGGCAAATGGCCGAAAGAGCCGGTACGGTGGACTCTGCAAAATTACGCGCCCCTCCGTTCAGCCGAAAGCTCGGGTCCGCGGATCGGTCAATGTCCCTCTTCTTGCTGCTGGCCACGGTCCGCCGTGTTCACTGGCTCCGCACCCAGCTTCCGGCCGGTTTCCAGCATCAACGCCCAAGCCTCGGCACGGTCGTTGTGGATCTGGCCATCGAGTATGGCATCCTTGATCACCGTTTTGATGTCGCCGATCAGCTTGCAGGGTTTGATGGCGAAGGCGAACATGATGTCCTCTCCGGTGATCGGTGGCTGGAAGTTCCGTACCCGGTCCTTCTCTTCCACATCCTTCAGTTTCTGCATCACCAGGTCGTAGTTCCGCAAGTACCGTTCCTTCTTCTTCTCGTTCTTGCTGGTGATGTCGGCCCGGCAGAGGATCATCAGCGCATCGATGTCATCGCCCGCGTCGAAGAGCAACCGTCTTACGGCACTGTCGGTCACCTCTTCCTTGGTCAAGGCGATGGGGCGCAGATGCAGGGCCACCAGGTTCTGGACGAACTTCATCTTCTCGTCCAGCGGCAGCTTCAACCGGCGGAAGATCCCGGGCACCATGCGTGCGCCCTTGTCCTCGTGGCCGTGGAAGGTCCAGCCGTGACCGGGTTCGAAGCGTTTGGTGCGCGGCTTGGCGATGTCGTGCAGGATGGCCCCCCACCGCAGCCACAGGTCGTCGCTTTCCGCGCACACGTTGTCCAGTACCTGTAGCGTGTGGTGGAAGTTGTCCTTGTGGCCCATGCCGTGCTTCTCTTCGGCGCCGCTGAGCTCCACGAATTCGGGGAAGAACTCCTGGAGCAGTCCACTGTCGCGCAGCAATATGAAGCCCTTGCTGGGCGTGGGTGTGAGGATGATCTTGTTCAGCTCCGTGTGGATGCGCTCGGCGCTGATGATCTCCAAGCGCTTGGCATTCCGCTTGATGGCCTCGAAGGTGACCGGGTCGATGTTGAAGCCCAACTGCGTGGCGAAGCGCACCGCGCGTAACATCCGCAGGGGGTCGTCGCTGAAGGTGATGTCCGGATCCAACGGCGTGCGGATCACCCCTTGGTCCAGGTGCAGGATGCCGCCGAAGGGGTCTACCAGTGCTCCAAGACTCCCCTGATTCAAAGAGATGGCCAGTGCGTTGATCGTGAAGTCGCGCCGCAGTTGATCGTCCTGTATGGTGCCGGGCTTCACCTCCGGTTTCCGGCTACTACGGTCATAGCTCTCCTTGCGGGCACCTACGAACTCCACCTGGAGGTCGCCGACCATGAACATCGCGGTACCGAAGTTCTTGAAGATGTGCACCTGTCCGGCATCGAGGCGCTTGGCTACGGCTTGCGCGAAGGCCATGCCATCGCCTTCCACTACGAAGTCGATGTCCTTGCACGGGCGGCCGATCAAGCGGTCGCGTACATACCCACCGATGGCGAATGCGGGGATCCGCCGTGCTGCGGCTTCTTGCGCCACCGCTTTGAACACCGGTTCTTCGGCCACGCCATCGAGACGGGCGGGGTCCACGGTGTAGGGCGAGGTGCGCATGGTGGTGGAGCGGTGGTGCTGGTCGTGGTGCAGTGCCTTCCGGCGAACAAGGGCGGCAAAAGTAGGACGGTCAACGGTTCGCGCTGCCTGGTTTGCGGGGTGGCAGCGAGATCGGGTCGGCCCCTTCATTCGGACATGAGGGTTAGAGCATGGGAACCACGGATCCACACGGATGGGCCGATCTTTGGGCCTCCTTGGCCGTGTACGTGGCCATGGTGCGGTCTTGTTCCGTGCACGGCTATGCCCATTGGCATTCCTCAACATTCCAGTGGATGCGCCGACAGGCGCATGAAGTGACCCGATGGCTCAACCTGGTGGGCCGGCCCACGCAGGCGACCGCGTGGAACGAGCTACCACCGACTCGCTCATGCCAATGGCTTGGTGGAGCCGGGGGCCGCGCTACGTGTTCGGCATCGGGTAGGCCAGGAGGGGTGAGCTCCTCTTTGGCCTTAGCGCTTGGGAAGTGCGTCGTACTGTTGTTGCACGTCATTCGGAGCCTCCGGTGGCCAGAGTGGCCGAAGCCCTGCTGCTTCCTGCCAGCGCCGGATCCAGGAGTAGCCGTACCGTGTGGTGCTTTCGGGGAGCCGGTAGCATGGGTCCTGCAAGGCTTCCTCCAGGGTGATGAAGGTGTAGCCCTCGTGCTCGAACCAGGACAGGAGTGAATCGGCGTGCGCTGCGTTCAGGGCATTGGCATGGAGCAGCAGGATCTGGGGGATGGCACGCCCGAAGTAGGAGGCTGTTTGCCCTTCGTGGAAACGCACGCTGCCCACCATGTGGTCGAGGTACTGGCGGGCCAGCCGCTTGGTGGCACTGTCGTTCCGCGCCTGAAGTGCGGCGGCATAGCACCCGGCGAAGACGTACTCATCATTATCGAAGGTGACCGGCGCGATGGTGTATCCATGTTGTGCGATCACCGCGTTCAACGAATCGCGATAGCCCGCTGTAGGGCCCGTTTGTAGGAAGGGGTGCCGGAAGTAG
Source organism: Flavobacteriales bacterium (assembly GCA_008016945.1). The sequence continues at coordinate 9,816 of SSGN01000198.1, read as the reverse complement.
CGCAATGGGCTGCCCCGGCGTTCGGTCAACGGGCGTAGGTGTTCTTCCCCGGCCACGATGTCCTGTTCGTACGCGGCCAATGGATGGGCCGTGGCACCCAAGTGCGCGTAGGTATGGTTCCCCAGTTCCATGCCCGCCTCCAGCCAACGATCCAGCAAGTTCAACCGTGCGCTGTCCAGAACCCCGCCTTGGTAGAGCTTGTGTTCGTTCACGAAGCCGATGGCCGGTACACGATGTGCCTGTAGGGTGCGCAATAGGTCGTCGGTGACCTGTGCCCAGGTTCCTTCGGCGCATCCGGCACAGGGCAGATCGTCGATGGTGATCACCACCCGCCGGTCCTGTGCGGTACCGTTAAGGGTGAGGAGGAGGATCGGAAGCAACATGGCCCGGCCCAGTGCCCGGGTGTATCGTTGGGGTTGGTGCATGCGGTCTTGTTCAGCGGATCCAGGGGAAGAACATGAGGTACGCGGATCCTGATCGGTTATTGTCCATGCCGCTCTTCGCAATGGCAGGGAGATACCGTTCAGGCCATCGATCCTTATTCCATTTCGCACTACGGAGGGCAATGAAGAAACGGTCTGTTCCGGTCGGTTGAGAGGGAGTGAAGAGGAGAGGAGGTGAAGAGGAGAGGAGGTGCAGAGGAGAGGAGGTGCAGAGGAGAGGAGGTGAAGAGGAGAGACAGCGGCGACCATCCTCACCTCATCGCCACCCGGATCCGCCCGTGCCGAGACCGTTTCTTTCTCACCGTCTGAATAGGTGCTCGCAAAGGGTGGGTGATAGGGTGCGAGGGCATGATCCGCGCGTGTTGCGGAAACGGGCATCATGGCCATGGCCACTGATCGCGGAGGCTCCGGCTACGCGGATCAAGCGTTGGCCAGGGCGAACGATGGCACCATGCGCACGATGGTGCCGCTCACGATCCCCAATGGACGGCCGGTGAGCCGTTGTCCTAAGAACGGTGTGTTGTGGCTCTTGCTCACCAGGTCCTGTTCGCCGCAGACCCAGTTCAGTTCGGGGTCGAAGAGGGTGAGGTTGGCGGTGGTGCCTTCGACGATATGCACCAGGGGCGTGCCGAGCACCGCGCGCGGACCGTGGGTGAAGCGTTCGATGAGGCGGCGCAGGCTCATGCGGCCCTTCACGGCGGTGTTGGCCACGGCGAAGGCGGTCTCCAGCCCGATGATGCCGAACGCCGCCTGCCCGAATTCGAGCACCTTGTGTTCACGGTCTTCGGGGCGGTGGTCGCTCACGATGGCGTCGATGGTGCCGTCCTTCACGCCGTCGCGCAGGGCTTCGATGTGCTCGAGGTCACGAAGGGGAGGGGTCACTTTGTAGCAGGTCTCGAAGCCTCGCAGGCAACCATCGTCCAGCAGCAGGTTGTGCGCGGCCACGCTGGCGGTGATATGTTGTTTGCGAGCCTTGGCCTCGCGGATCAGCGCCACGCTCTCGGCGGTGCTGATGGTGCTCACGTGCAAGTGGCCACCGGCGTAGGCTTGGAGGGCGAGGTCGCGTTGCAACTGTAGCGTTTCGGCCACCGGTGGAAGACCTTTCAAGCCCACGCGGGTGCTCATCGGGCCTTCGTGCATCTGTCCGCCACGGCTCAGGTCCGGGTCGTTGGGGTACACCATCACCGGGGCGGCCCCCACACCGCTGCTGTACTGTAAGGCCAGCATCATCAGTCGGCTGTTGCGGATGGTGCGCTGGTCGTCGCCGAAAGCCACCGCACCGGCCTGTTGCTGGTCGTACAATTCGGCGAGTTGTTCGCCTTTGAGGCCTTGGGTCAGGGCTCCGATGGGCAGCAGTTGTACCGGATGCCCTTGCGCACGTTGCAGCAGGTAGCCTATTCCCGCACGGTCGTCGGTGACCGGCTTGGTGCTGGGGAGCACGGCCACAGCGGTGAACCCCCCTGCCGCAGCAGCATCCAGGCCATTGGCCAGGCCTGCTTTCCATTCTTCGCCCGGGTCGCGGAAGTGCGCGCGAAGGTCCACCCATCCGGGACTGGCATGTGCCCCTTCATAGTTCACCGCCCGTGCGTCTTTTGCGCTGATCCGTGCGGCCACCTTGGCGATAACGCCATTCCGGATCAGGATGTCCACCGTGGTGTCGTGGTGCGGTCCGGTGGGGTCCACCACCTTCACATTGCGCAGCAGGGTCTCGTTCATCGGGTGTTACGGATCAAGAAGACTTCGGCGGCCAGGAACAATAGCGCGAAAAGGATGAACCACTTCCAGAGCTTCCGCCCTTGGTCCAGTTCGTTGAGGCGGAGGGGGAGGTCTGTGTCCGCTTCGGAAAGTACGGTGAAGGAGGTAAGGCCTCGCCTGGCCAATTCCATTCGCAGGGAGTCCACCTGGAAGGTCCGCAGGTCGCTTTCGCGCCGGGCCAGGTTGAGGGCCACGGCTTGAATGGTATCCGCTCCCATGGTTATGAAGTATGGGCCGTCGGGCAGGTCCGTGTCGTGCAGCAGCAGGTCGGTACGGCCCGGTGTGCGGCGGACCTCGGGCACCAGGTCGGTGCCGTTGGGGCCTTTCCGGTGGGGGGGGGCGTCGGTGTTCGGTGAGATGCCGCTCAACGGTATCCGGGCTTCATCGCCGATGGTGTGGTACAGCATGCCCATGGGACGGCTCAGTTCGGCCATGCGCAGCAGGCTCGTGGCGAAGAGGCTGTGGCGTGTGAGGTTGCTGCTGCCTTCGGCCAGTGGCGATGCGCAGAGGTATACGCTACCATAGCCATGTGCGGTACGGGCCAGCCATGGGCTACCATCCTGCAGGCGAAGCAGGATGTCGCTACCTGCTGCGGGACGCAGGCTCCAACGTTCGCGCACCACGGGCAATTCCACGTTGCGCGGCATGGTCTGGAAGATGGCCCGGTAGAAGGGTTCTTCCAGGTCTATCCGATCCACCTTCATCAGGCCGGTATCCACCTTCGCGGATGCTGCAGCGCCGGTGGCAGCGTACAGTTCCACGTAGCGCATTGGATCGCCCTGGCTTGGTGGGAATACCGCAAGGCTTCCACCATCCGCCACGAAGTCCGCCAACGCATGGACCAACCCACTGGGCACCTCGGGCAGTGCGTTGAGCACCACGAGGTCCTGCTCCTTCAGGGCGGCGAGGTCCAACGCCCGGAAAGGCTGGGTGGTGAAGGTGTGCGTGCTATCCAGCCCGAATACATTGGTCACCGCGCGATCACCCACGGCATCGTTGCCGGATACGAGCAGAACACGTAGCCGATCCGCCACCCGGTAGGCGAGGTACAGCTTGTCATCGAACACCACGGGTTGGTCGGTGATGCTGACCACTCCCCAATGGTCGCCGGGGCCATCGCCCAGGAACCGGAGCGTGGTGTCCACCTCGGCGCCTCCGGCCACGCTGAAGGTGGCCACCGCACGCTGGCGCCCGTCGACCTCCAGGCGCAAGGGCACATTGATCAATTCTTGCGCGCCGTGGTTACGGATCCGCACATGCAACACTTCGTCCTGACCGGCGCGGCGTACAGGCGTGGCGAACCATGCACTGTCGATGCTCAGGTTATCCGGCGTGGTCGGCGGCAGGGGTACGATCACCGTGGGCACCAAGGTGTCGTTGGTCCAGTGCTCCAGGTCCACCATGGCGCGCTGTAGGTCGGTGAAGAGCAGGGCGCGTTTGTTCTTGGCCTCGCTGGCGGCCAGGGCTTCCCGTTGACGGAGCAGGACCTTGCTCAGGGAACGCGAGTAGGGGGCCACATCGGCCTGTGCGATGGCCTCCAACGCTTCGTCGCGCCCCAGAAGCTGCTGCTCGCGTCCACCGAACCCGCCGGTGAGCACCTGGAAACGGTCGGTGGCACTGTAGCTCATCACCGCATCCTGTGCCCCTTTGCGGGCCTGGTCCAGGAGTCGCCCTTGGGCATTGCGGCCATCCATGCTGTAGCTGTCGTCGACGTACAGCGATACCGCCCGGTCGCCGGCCTTCACCGCACCGTTGGTGCTGGGCAGGTAGGGCTGTGCGAAGGCGAGCACCAGGCAGGCCACGGCCAGCAAGCGCGCCAGCAGCACCAACCAGTGCTGAACCTTCTTGCGTGCCCGGGTCTGCTGCGATACCTCCGCCAGCAATCGCACGTTGGGGAAGTCGATGCGCTTGAAGCGCCGCAGCTGGAAGAGATGGATGAGCACCGGGATCGCCAGGGCGGCCAGGGCCCACAGGAATGCCGGGTGGAGGAAGGACATCAGGGGCGAAGATAGCAGGGGCGGGAGGAGCACAAGGTCAGGACGCTAGTAGCACGGTTCAAGTTGGAGGTGGGCGGTTGAATGCCCGTTGCCAATCGCGCAACCACCCCCTTACCTCGGACAGATGACCCGGTCGATGAGCATGCGGGTGAACAACCGGCCACCGGTACGGTTCAAATGGCGGTTGTCGTTGAAATTGGACTCGGCGCTCAGGGAGTCGTTGAAGTCGAACAGCGTGAATCCTTCCGTGGCCATCAGCCGTGCTGGTGCCGTGCGGATCTCAACAGGAGATTCCACCATGAAGTTCGGGCTGCTGAAGACCACCAGCTCGATACCGTGTTCCTTACAGAGGGCGATGATCGCTTCAAGGTCCTTGCCGAGGTAGGGTGCGGTCTCCGGCTTGAATGTGTATTCGTAAGTGCCATAGAACCGGTCGTTCGGACTGAAGTAGCTGCCCGTACTGTCAAAGGGCGCGGTGCGACGGCCGATGACGGTACGTAGGGTGGCCTCGATCCCCCATTTGAAGTTGTACTTCGTGTACCGCCAGAAGGGCACGTGACGGAGCCAGAACCACTCCGGGTCCCGCGCAATGAGGTAGTCGTAGATGAGCGTATCCTCCAGGAAGGGAACGAAGTCATAGAGCGTGCTGGAGAATCCCTCCTGTTCGTCGGTCAGCACTGAACTGTCCACCTGTAACAGCAGGCGTTTGGTGGTGTTGCCGTTGCGCAGGAAGATCTTCATGGCCAGGAGCATCTCGGCAGGTCGGAAATGGTTGTTCGCCAGGCTGATCGATCGGATGCCACACGCCGTATTGATGGCGTTCATGTCAATGTTCCACAGCGCCCGCGATGAACCGATGATCACCGCATCGTAGTGCTCACCGTGCATGCGGTGGAGCCATTGGGCCTTGGTGCCGTTCCCGCCTTGATGGATCCGCGTGAAGAGCGGGTCCAATACCAAGGCCAGTGCCGCGAGCAGTACCACCACCACCAGGATCTTGCGCAGCAGGCTCGCCATGGTTCAGAACTGGAAATAGATGAATGCTTTCTGATCCACGTACACACCGAAGAAAAGGAGGAGCAGCAGCAGTCCGGCATATCCGCCGTAACGCAGCATCGGCCGCTGCTCCATGCGTGGGATGAAGTCGGCGCGAGCGGTCCACCTGTCGAGTACGAAGAGTCCTGCGCCGAGCAAGAGGGTCACCGCGAAGGCCAGTGGGGTTTGTTCCGTATTGCTCAGGATGCGTTTCACCAGGAACACCGGGTCGTTGTCGAAGGTGAGGATGCGGCCCGCGAACTCCCATGCTTTCGTCAGGCTGGTTGCCTTGAAGACGATCATGGTACCGAGGATCACGCCCATGGTGAGCGACCAGCGCAGGGCTTTCGGCAACTTCGCCAGCCGCTTCTCGAAGGCCAGTTCCACGGCCATGAAGAGGCCGAGCAGGAGTCCCCAGGTCACGAAGGTCCACTGTGGGCCATGCCACAGGCCGCTGAGTAGGAAGGTGATGATGATGGCGACCATCACCCCCGCCAGCCCGCGGTTGCGCATGGCGTAGGAGATCGGAGTGAACACATAGTCACGGAACCAGGTGTTCAGCGTGATGTGCCAGCGCGTCCAGAACTCGGCGAGCGAGATGGAACTGTATGGCCGGTTGAAGTTGCGCGAGAGATCGATGCCGAAGAGTTTGGCTGCACCGCGCGCGATGTCGGAATAGGCGCTGAAGTCGGCGTATATGCTCACGGCGAAGAAGACCACGCCCATGCCACCGATCAGACCGCCGAAGAGGGTGGGGTGGTCGAAGATGGTATCCGCCAGGGGCGCGAAGCGGTCCGCGATGACCATCTTCTTGAACGCTCCGATCAGTAACAACCGCAAGCCTTCCACCAGCTGCGGTCGATGGTAGCTGCGCGGCTGGGCCAGTTGCCGCAACAGGTCCCTCCCACGTTCGATGGGGCCGGCGAGCAGTAGCGGGAAGAAGGATACGAACGTGAAGAAGACGGGGATATCGCGCGTGGGCTCTTGGTTTTCTTGATGAATGTCCAGGCAATACCCGAGCGTCTGGAAGGTGAAGAAGCTGATCCCAACAGGTAGTATGATATTGATCGTCCAGGGTACGCTATCCATGTTGAAGGCGTACTGCAGGCTATCCAGGAAGAAGTTGAAGTACTTGAAGAAGAAGAGCACACCGAGATCGACGATCAGGGTGAGGAGCAACAGGCGGTCCTTGGTCCGTTCCTTGGCCGCATCGTGTATGGCGATGCCCATGCGGTAGTTGAACCAGCTGCTGAAGAGGATCAGTGCCAGGAAGCGCACATCCCACCAACCGTAGAACACGTAGCTCGCGATCAGCAGTACCGGAATGCGGTGTCTGCCGTTCGTTGTGAGCGGTGCCCAGTACACGGCGAAGACGACCGTGAGGAATAGTAGGAATTGCGGCGAGTTGAAGATCATCGCAGCCGCGAAAGTAGGAGGGCGCCATTGACTGGACTCCGCACGTTCGCCACGGCGACCACGCTATCGACCCGCTTCAACCCCCATCCCGAACAGGGCGATATCGTATCTCACAGGATCTTCGGCATCGAAGGCCCGCAACGCCGCAGTGAGTTCCTCCACGGCCTTCCAGTCGTCCTGTTGGCGGGTGAGCAAGCCGAGTTCACGCGAAACGCGACCGGTGTGCACATCCAACGGCACCATCAGGTCGGCCGGGCGTATGCGTTGCCAAAGTCCCAGGTCCACGCCACGGTCGTTGGGCCTTACCATCCAACGCAGGTACATGTTGAGGCGCTTGGCGTTGCTCCCGCGCGTGGGGTCGGCCACGTGCTTGCGCGTGCGCGGCAGATGCTCCACCTCGAAGAAGCGCCTGCGGAACCGGGCGATCATGGAGGCCATGGCATCGGGCCGATCGCCTTCGAGGAAGGCTTGCTCCAGACCGCCATGCACCCGATAGAGATGCCGCAGGCCCAGCACGAAGTGCCGCAGGTCCACCCCTTGGAAGGTGCGGTGCACGAAGCGGTCGAGGCGTGCGAGTTCTCCGGGCGTGGCGTGCATGATGTAGTCGTGGGGCTGTTCGTCGAACAGCCGCACCATTTCCCAGGCGTTCCGTAGGATGGTCTTGCGCTGGCCCCAGGCGATGGTGGCCGTGAGGAATCCGATGGTCTCCGCATCGGCGCGGTGCACGGCGAACGCATGCGGTACCTGGACCGGGTCGTGCGCGATGAAATCCGGTAGGGCGTACTGCTGGTAGGCCTCGTCCAGCAACGCCTTCACCTCCGCATGGTTCATGGCCGCTGGTTGGGCCGGATGTTGCGGGCTGCCAATGCCACGGTCTCCCCGATGCGCTTCTTGCGGGTGGCCTCGGTACGGGCACTGGTCACCCACAGCAACACGTACTTGCGGGCACTGCGCGGAAAGGCGTCGAAGTGCCCTTGCGCCTTCTTGTTCCTGGCGAGGGCGCGCGCAAGGTCTTCGGGTACAACGAGCGATTCCACCTCGTCCAAGGAGTTCCACGCGCCGTTGGCCCGGGCCACTTCGATCGCTTTCAGGCCCGCCGGGGTCATCCGTCCTGCGGCGATCAGGCGCTCCACCCGCGCTTTGTTCACCTTGCTCCAAACGCTCTTCGGTTTACGCGGGCAGATCAGCTGCAAGGAGCGTTCATGGTCCAACGGGCGTGCCGTGGCATCGATCCAGCCGAAGCACAAGGCTTCTTCTACGATGGCCTCGTACGCTACGTATCGGTGGAGGCGCGCCTTCTTCCAACGCACCAACCAGATGCCCTCCGTTCGGGTGTGGTGTCGCTTCAGCCAGGCCCGCCATGCCGTGCGGTCCTCCACTTCCACGTGCTCCAGCAGGTCCAGCTTACCGGCCATGGTTCACCGGCTCGGGGTGGGTAGCGTGGGGAGTTCCATCAGTTGGTATCCCTCCAACGAGAACGCACCCTCATCCACCGTGCCCAGCTTCAGGTCCCGGATCGTGCAGGTCACACGCTCCTTGCCGTCTCTGCTCACCCATTCATACTCCAACGGAAAGCCGTGCACACCGGCCAGCGCAGCGTCGTGCATGTCGGCGCCTTTCCCGCGCATGTCCCGCATCACGCTGTGGAATGGCGTCTCGATGTCCTGCGCCATCCAACCGGTCCAGGTGCCGTCCTCGTCCTTGGCGATCATTTTCTTGCACAGGTGTCCGTCGATCGTCCGGGTCTCGTCCGTCACCCGGATATCCGCGGCGTTCTGCTCCGTCTCCTGGGTATTCGTCACCTTCATCTTCCTGCTTTTCATGGCCATCTTATTGCCCTGGCCATCATCCATCAGCATGTACTGCCATTTTCCTTTCTGGTCGATGATCATGCGCATCCGTTCCTTCATGTCCGGCATACGGCTGTCGAAGGCGAGCATGCTTTCGCTGCTGTGGATGGTGCTGGTGCCCGGACTTTGTTTGCTCTCCTTGCCGTTCTCGAAGAAGTGCATGTCCATCGTGAAGCTGCCGATGAAGAGGTTCGGCACGAAGGGGTCGGTGTCGGGCTCCATGCGTATGCCCGCGCTCTGTTGCAGAATGGCGTTCATGTCCACCTGAGCGGTGGCGGGTGGAACGAGCAGCAGCACACAGGCCGCCATAGGGAGAAGGTGGGTACGCATGGTAGTGTTTGGGGTGGGTGGTTGCCGAGTGGGTCGCCAAGATATCCCGGTGCGTTCGTCGTTCATGGCGACGCGACCAGCTCCGCGTAAGTGTCACGCAGCTGGCCCAACAGGTGTTGTTTACGCACCGCTCTTGTGGCATGCGCCATTTCCCACGCCAGCTCGGAGAGCGCGGACAAGGTGCGGTAGCTCGCGGGCCGGTATGGGCTGTCGCCGCTGTACAGTGCTGCAGCGCCCATCGCCCGGTACGCGGCGGCAAGCGCCGGTTCGCTGCAGCCCAAGGCCGCCGCCAGTCCATTGAACATGCCGAAAAGCATGATGCCGTCATCATCATCGGGGAATACCTCACGGAAGCGGCTGGTCAGCCCATCGGTCCGCTCGGCGATCAGCAGGGCGAGGCGTCGGGATTGCTCGGGCGTGGAGGCGTTCTCCAGCTCAGCGATCCGCTGGCCCAGCCAGGGGCCGATCGTGTGGATGGCCTCGACCACCTCGGTGGAATCCCGGTGGAAGGACGTGGTATCTGCGCCCCTCCCGAAGGCGGACGTCGCCCAACCGGTGATCACGAATAGAAGGATGAAGCGAATGGACATACCTTCAAAGGTAGCGAAGGCTATCGCCAACTCTCCTTCGTGATCCGGAACGCCTTGGGATCCACCGGGCCGGATCTCAGTTCCAGTACCTTCATGATCAGGTGGTCGCCGCCGGTATAGCGGTAGTCCACTTCCAGCGGCATGCCCTCGCTGGCACCGGCCACCATCATCGGGTAGAGTACGGCTTCCAACACACCCCATGACTTGCGAGCGGAGATCAGGTCGAGGAAGAGGGAAGGGGTGGCGGGATCGGTCCAGGAAGTGCGCGCGGTGTTGGGCTGCCGCATTCGGCGTTCCACCGTTGCACGGCCCAGGATCTTCTTGCCTTCTCCGGCCAAGGTATCGGGATGCACAGGTGCCAGGATCGACATGGAACGGGTGGCCAAGCGCTGTTCGGTGC
>SSGN01000116.1 GCA_008016945.1 Flavobacteriales bacterium | reverse complement strand
TTGTGAACGTGGAGGCCGCTACCCCGATGAACGATGCGGTGCTCACCGAAGGTTGCGCTCCGGGGTCGATCACGGTGTCCATTCCACCGCAACAAGCGGATGCCACCGTGCAACTCGCATTCGGCGGTGCCGGGATCCAAGGAACGGATCTGGAAGGACTACGCAGCGAGGTGCTTCTGCCAGCTGGAACAACATCGATCTCCTTTCCACTTAACGCGGCCGGTGATGATCTGGTGGAGGGAAGCGAGGCGCTGTGGGTGGTTGCCACTTGGAATACCGCCTGTGGGTCGATCTTCAAGGATTCGGTACTGTTGACCTTGCGAGACTATGTCCCACTTGAGATCTTTTCACCGGATATCTACCTGGGATGCAATACCGACCTGGTGCGCTTGGAGGCCACGGCGACGGGCGGATCAGGGAACGTGACCTTCACCTGGCCCGATGGTACGCAGGGGGCGTACATCATGGTCCCCGGACTGGTGACCGCCACGTACGAAGTGCAGGCCACCGACGAATGTCCGCAGACCGCCACCATCTCCGTGCTGGTCGAGTCGGGCTGTTCGCTCAACATACCCAACGTGATCACGCCCAATGGAGACGGGAAGAACGACGCCTGGGTGATCGGCGGGCTATATGGCACCAAACATTCGGTCACCGTGTTCAATCGGTGGGGCCAGGTGGTGTTCGAGTCCACGAATTACAACAACAACTGGCGCGCGGTGGGCATTCCGGATGGCACCTACTTCTACGAGGTGTTGAGCGAGCGAACGGATGAACCTGCTACGGGCACCCTCACCGTGTTGGGCAACGGCCATCGGTAGGGCCCCCTCGACATGCCCGGTAGGGCCTACGGAAGATCTACTCAGGCGGAGAGAAGGAAACGGCCTCTGCACGGAGGGATCCGGGTAGCGGGTAGGAGAGGATGGTCGCGGCTTCCGAGCCTCCTCACTTCCTTTTTTTCATTTGGACATCCAAGACCGGCTGGTATAGGATGTTCAAATGGTATCAAGACCGGGCGGAACAGACCGCTGGTATAGAGCAATGCGCACGGCCCGAAGGATGTTGTGCGCGGTGTGTGCTCCGACGAGGATACGCTTTCACCAACATCAACGTTCCATCCCGTCCGGCCGGACCTCGGTCCTGCATCCCGATACATTGGTTGCACAAGGGATATCCTTGAATTGCCTTGCTCCCTAACCAAACCAATCAAACTCATGAAGAACCACGACCCGGCCACACCGACCATGCGCCCCAGTTGGCGTAGAGGGCTGTTGGCCCTGGCCTGTAGTGCGGGCCTCCTTGGTGTTGTACAAGCACAGACGGTGAACTTGTATTCCTTCTCCAGCGGGAGCGGTGCTTCCTTGGATCCGATGAGCGGTGCCTCCACCTTGCTCGGGTCGAGTCAGGATGACGCGGCCTCGGCGGTCACCAACATCGATTTCGCGTTCAACTACGAAGGCACGAACTACACCCAGTTCTCCGTCAACTCCAACGGAGGGATGATGCTCGGTGGCACAGCGATCACCGCCTATGCCATCAACTACAACCTCACCAGCAATGCACAGGTCCTGTTGCCCTATTCCGGCGATGGAACGACCGCCTCGGGCAGCGTGACCACGGTGCTCACCGGTTCCGCACCCAATAGGATCCGTATCGTGCAATGGAACGTGGGGATGGACTACAATGCCACTTCACCGAACGTGTTGTATCAGGTGTGGTTGTATGAGGGGTCCAATGTGATCGAGTTCCGTTATGGCGCGGGTGCGGCCACCGGGACCAATTCGGGTGGGATGTACGTGGCCATCACCGGTGCCACGCCGACCAACTACCTGAACGTGCTCTCCGGGCTCACGGCCACCTCGTCCAGTACCGACGTGTTCAGCAACGGAGTTGCCAATGCTTGGCCGGGGAACGGCACCGTGTTGACCTTCAGCCCACCCGCCGCATGCGTTGCCCCGAACCCGGGGAATACGTTGGCCACGATCACTTCGGGTTGCCCGGGTATGGCGACCGCTCTGAGCATCGATGGTAACACGCCGGGATCGGGTGTCTCATACCAATGGCAAAGCAGTCCCGACGGTTCTACTTGGAGCAACATCAGTGGAGCGGTGTCTTCCACCTACAACAGTGGTGTCCTGAACACGACCACGTGGTTCCAATGTGCGGTGACCTGTGCCACCGGTCCGGCCACTTTGGCCAGCACTCCGGTGGAGATCGTGGTGAGCACGCCGACGCCCACGTACTATGTCTTTTCGGGTACGCAGTACACCGAGGATTTCGCGGGCTGGGCCAACCGCTGCAGCACCAACGATGTGCCCGATGGCGCCAGCTATTGGACCAATACCCCGGCATTCGGTGCAGGTACATGGCGTCGTAGTAACACCACTATGGCTGAGTCGGGCTGGAATAATATTTCTGGCTATTTCTATAGCGATGCCAACGGTGCCGTGGCACCGGCGGCACGCTTCCACAGCCGCCAAGGAGGATCCGCCACGGGCACCTTGGATTTCCATGTGGACATGTCCGCAGGCACCGGAACGGAGATGCTCCGGTTCGAATACATCAACACGGGTAATGGAACCTTGGAGGTGCTCGTTTCCCAGAACGGAGGAAGCACGTTCACCCTTTTGGGCTCACACAACTATGTTGGAGGTAGTCCCTGGTCCACCAAGGAGTACACCATCGGATCAACTTCGGCGCAGACCGTGATCCGCCTCAAGGGATCCACCGTCGCTGCTGCGAACAGCAACGATATCGGGGTGGACAACTTCCGGATCATGCCTGCCCCTACCTGCGCCAAGCCGACCGCCCTCGCAGCCAGCGTGACCGGCCCGGGCCAAGCACAACTCACCTGGACCTGCGCGGGTTGTACAGGCAGCTATATCGTCGAGTACGGACCCACCGGATTCGTGCCTGGTACGGGTGCATCGGCCGGTGTGAACGGTACCGTGGTGAACGTGGCTGGTAGCCCGGCCTCCCTCTCTGGACTGTCCGCTGGTGTGTATGACGTGTATGTGCGCCAGGATTGCGGCGGCGGTGATATCAGTGAGAATGCCACCAAGACCTCCTTCACCATCGTGGCGGGCGACTTCTGTGTGAACGCCATCGACCTGGTCACGGTGCCCCATGCGGATTGGTCCACTATCGGCAACACCACCGGCGCGAGCAATGACTACACCACCTCGGCATGTGGAGTGGCCCAACCCGGTGGGGACATCGTGTTCTATCATGATGTGGAACCTGGAGCGACTCTTTCACTTGGCGTTTGGAGCAGCGGGAATCGGCTGACCATCGCCACCGGCGGTGCGTGCCCCGGTACCACCAGCCTGGCTTGTGCGAACCTCGGTGGCTATCTGGCCGGTGCCTATGTGCAGATGGTGAACGGCTACGAGACCGTGATCTGGACGAACAACGGATGCAACACGGAACGCGTCCATCTCCTCGCTGATGCGATCACCCCTGGTCCGGTGTACATCTTCAACTATGCGTACACGCCAGCACCCAGCCCTGTTTGCAACGCGGTAACGGGTATTGCCGTGAACACCGTGAATTCCGGTACCGGAGCCACGGTGAACTGGACCGCCACGTGCAGCGGCAACGCGGTCGTGGAGTATGGCTTGGCTGGATTCACGCCGGGTACCGGTGCGGTTGCCGGTCAGGGCACGGTGATCGCCGCCAACGGCACCAGTGCAGCACTCAGTGGATTGAGCCTCGACGTGGCGTATGACGTGTATGTCCGGAATGACTGCGGTAGTGGTTCGTACAGCGCGAACGGCACGGCCGTCCAGTTCACCCTGATCCATGGTGATGACTGCTCACGCGCCATCGACCTGGCTACGGCCACTGCGCCGTTCGAAGGGACCACGGTGGGCGCACACAACGATGTGTCCACACATCCCTGTGGCACCTTCGCCGGCGGCGACCTGGTGCTCTACCGTTCGCTGGCCCCCGGAGGCACGATCTCCTTCTTTGCCTCGCACGACTATGCGTCGAACGTGAGCGTGCTGTACGGCACTTCCTGCCCCGGTACCACGGTGCTTACCTGCGAAGCCGGTCTGGAAGAGTACACCTGGACCAACAATACGGGCACCGCACAGAACGTGTACTGGATCCAGGATGGAGCCACTACGGGCGAATTCGTGATCGAGTGGCTCGTGGACGAACCATGTGCCCAACTAGGGCAGCCTTGCTATGCGGGTCCGTTGTTCACCTCGGGCACGTTGGATGAGGATTGCCAGTGCGTGGGCTCCGGTCCTGTGCCCTGCAGCAACGATCTGACGCTGGAGTTCCAGACGGACGGCAACCCCGGGCAGACCACCTGGGAGCTGGTGGAGCAAGGCACGGACTTCGTGGTGCAGCAAGGTGGTCCGTTGAACGCCCAAGATGGCGTTGAGACCAACGGTACCTGCCTGCCGAACGGCTGCTTCTACCTGCGTGTACTGGATGCGGCCGGCGATGGCATGACCACCGGTGGTTACATCCTGCGCACCAACAGCGGCCAGCGGATCATCGACAACAGGAACAACTTCAGCACGGGTTCCGAGAGCCGCGCGGCACAAGGCTTCTGCCTGCCGCTGGGCACCGGCCAGCTGATCCACAGCAGCTGCGACAAGCTGGACTGGGTGAACAACAAGTTCATCGTGGCCGCGGCCGATCCGTTGGTATCGGCACAGTATGGTGTGAGCAACGCCAACAGCGGTTACGAGTTCTGGTTCTACAACCCCAATGGTGGCTACAGCTTCCGTCGTTTCCGCAGCCACGCCACGAGCGATGGTTTTGGCAGCGGAGCACTGCGCGCCTGCCACTTCAAGGTGAACGGTTGGGTGAACAGCGGTGCTACGCCGCACCTCCCGGCGAACACGCTGTTGAACGTCCGCGTGCGCGGCCGTGTGGCGGGAGTGAACCAGGAGTTCGGCCCGGCCTGCCAGTTCAAGATCGACGCTGCTCTGGCGGCCTGCCCGCGTGTGAAGCTGCAGGATGATCCGGCGAACACCAGCGACTACAGCTGTGGCGTGATCCGCGAATTCGGCGGTTCCAGCCGTCCGGCCAACCGCATCTATGCCAACCCGCCGCAGCCTGTGCCAGCGGTGGCCAGCAGCAACGTGCGTTACCAGTTCCGTTTCCGGATCGCCGGGGAGGGTATCTGCATCGTACGCCCGCCGCAGAAGAGCGCGCAGCTGGTGCTGAACTGGACCAGCGGAACTCCCCTGCAAGCCACCAAGACCTACGATGTTGATGTGCGTGTGAGCCTGGATGGTGGCGCCACCTGGTGCTTCGGTCCGGCTACGACCGATCAGGCCGCCGCATGTGCGGATGCGCAGGATTGGGGCACGGTGTGCCAAGTGACCATCAGCGGCGGCTCCGGCCAAGGCGGTGGTAGCAACCTGGCGATCAGCGGCCACAGCACCTTCACGATGTACCCGAACCCGAACCGTGGCGACCAGCTCTTTGTGAGCGTGGGCAGCGTGGAGCCGGGCGTGGGAACGGTGAGCGTGGACATCTACGACCTCACGGGGAAGAAGGTGTCCGCCCGCACGATCGCGGTGCAGGATGGCATGGTGAACACGGCCCTGGAGCTGAACGGTGAGCTGGCCAATGGTATCTACATGGTGAGTGTTACCGCCGGCAGCAAGGCTTACACCGAGCGCCTGGTGATCCAGCACTAAGACCTGACCAACACGCGGAACGCCCCCACCTCGATCGAGGTGGGGGCGTTCGCGTTGGTGGTGGTGCGTGTTCTTGACCACCCAGGGCCCCTCCATGTCCGTGAACGGGGCAGGTCTTCGGGCGCTGAGCGCTACGCTTCGATCTGGGTGGCCAGCAGGTCGTCCAGGGTTTCCCGGCGGCGGATCAACGTGGCCTTGCCTTCGGCCACCAGGATCTCCGGTGGGCGCATGCGGCTGTTGTAGTTGCTGGCCATGGAGTGCCCGTACGCACCGGCGTTGCGAATGGCGAGCAAGTGGCCTTCCTTGATCTCGGCGATCTTACGGTCCCAACCGAAGGTGTCCGTTTCGCAGATGTTGCCCACCACGGTATAAATGCGCGGTGTGCCTTGTGGGGCGCTCACGTTATCGATGTGGTGGTATGCACCGTACATCATGGGGCGTACCAGGTGGTTGAGGCCGCTGTCGACCCCGGCGAAGACCGTGGCGGTGGTCTGTTTGACCAGGGTGACCCGCGTGAGAAGGGTGCCCGCCTCGCTCACCAGGAACTTGCCCGGCTCGAACCACAGCTCCACGGGTGTGGCACGTTCCGCATTGAACTGTTGTACCCGTGCGGTGATCCGGGCGCCGAGGTCCTCGATGTCGGTGGTGATGTCGCCTTCCTTGTAGGCCACCTTGAACCCGCTGCCCAGGTCGAGGTAGCGCAGCTCGGGAAAGAGCGCTGCGGCCTCCAACAACAGTTCAGCACCGCGCAGGAACACGTCGGCATCGAGGATGTCGCTACCGGTGTGCATGTGTAGGCCGTGGATGTGCATTCCATGCGAGCCCACGATCCTCTCCACATGCCGCAATTGATGGATGCTGATGCCGAACTTGGAGTCGATGTGACCGGTACTGATGCGCTCATTGCCCCCCGCCATGATGTGGGGGTTGATGCGGATGAACACCGGCTTGTTCCCGCCATGGGCGTGGCCGAACCGCTCCAACATGGGGATGGAGTCGATGTTGATGTGGATGCCGAGGTCCACGGCGTGTTGTATCTCCTCGAAAGCCACCATGTTCGGCGTGAAGAGGATCTCCTCGGGCAGGAAGCCGGCACGGAGCCCGAGCTCGGCTTCGTGGATCGATACGGTGTCCAGGCCGGTGCCCAAGCGTTTCACCAACTTCATGATGGCGAGGTTCGGCAGCGCTTTGCACGCGTACATGAAGCGCGTGGGCGTACCCGTGAAGGCGCGCTGAAGGCGGTGCACTTGCCGAGCGATGATCGCCTGGTCGTAAACGTATACCGGTGTGCCAGCGAGAGCGGCCAGCTCATTGACGGGAACACCGGAGAGGTGAGAGGATGCGGTGTGTTGTTCCATGGGCCGCGAATGTAGCGGCGACTGGTCACGCCCCAGCATACGCACCGACCAGCGGTGAGCGCCGGTGATCAGCGTTCGAGCTTCGTGCGTGCACGGTCCGCATAGAAGCTGTTGGCGTGTACGATACGCTCGAAGGCGTTTCGTGCCTGCGCCCGTTGCCCCAGGTGATCCAAGGTCAGTGCGTGGTACCACGTGGCTTCTTCGTCGAACACGCGGAAGCGGTGCTCCGCGGCCTGGCGCAGGTACTGCTCGGCGCGTTGATCCATGCCCAGGTTGTAGCAACAGAGCCCCGCATAGAAGAGCGCGTTCACATCTTCCGGGTATTGTTTCAGTACATAGCGGAGTTCTTCAAGGCAGCCCTTGTGGTCGTGCCGGGCGAATCTTCCCAAGGCTTCATCCATGAACGCGAGGTAGCCGATCCTGCGTTCCTCGCTGGCCGCTACTTCCTGTGCCTGGGCATCGACGTAACGTGCGTCCACTCCGGAGGTGATGCGCGTGATGTCGGGGCTGCGGCCGTAGAGCTCCTTGGGGTGGAGCAGCTTGAGGTCGTGGAGGTAGACCAGCTGGAGCGAGGAACGGTGGCCATGGGCGGTGGGTGGTGCCTTGTGGGCCGTGTCCGTTGCCATGCGCGGTGCCAAGGGCCGGACGGGGTCGAGCGTGGTGCGCTCAACGGGGGAGGGGGTGGTCGCCGTGTGGACTTGGGCTATGCTGTGGCGCTCGGTGGTGGCGTGGCCGATGTGCAGGCTTTCGGGGAGCTCTTCGGAAGCCATGATCTCGGTGATCCCGAGGTCGCCCTGGCCGGTCAATGTGTCCGAGGGTGCTACGGTGTGGGTCGCGGCTTCCGGTGTGGCGATCGCATCAACGGTGGGTGCAGGAGCGTCGTTGTCCATGTACAGTGCCACCAGGGTCGCCACCACGACCACCACGGCAAGCGCGACCATCAAGCTGAGCCAGGGCCCATGCCCGGTGCCTGGTGCTTGCGCAGGTAACCTGGATAGCCCGGCCATGGCGCCGGGCAGCTGCAATCCTTCCACGGCCTCACGGAGCAACGGGTCGGCCTCGAGATGCGATTCCACCTCGTGCGCGGCACGAGGGTCGAGACGGCCTTCCACATAGGCCATCAGGTCCTCGCGGCCAAGGGTGCCGTGCGGCGTGAAGGGATCAGGCGTTCGGGTCGTCATGTTGGTGCTGACGTTGTAGGATGAGCCGGAGGTTCCGGCGGCCGTTCTGTAGATGACTGCGGACACTTTCCACCGGAAGGCCCGTGAGGGCGGATACCTCGGCGTAGCTCTTCTCCTCGAGGTGGAAGAGGATGATGCAGCGCTGTTGTTCGGTGCCGAGGGCGCGGATCGCACGCTCGAGACGCTCCAAGCTCGCTTCGCGCAGTACGGCTTCCTCGAGGGATCCTTCCACCGGCTCCAGGTCCTCCACCGGTCGCGAGCCCTCCCGGCGAAGGAGCTGGAGGCAGCGGTTGCGCATCACCGTATGGATCCAGGGCCGGAACCGTTCCACCCGGTGGCGGCGCAGCAGGTCGTGAAGTCCAGCGAAGAGCTCCACCACTTCGTCCTTGCTGCGCTCGGGATCGCGCAGGTATTTCATCCCCACGCCATACAGTAACTCGGCGTACCGGTCCCAGAGGTCGCTCAACGCGGAGCGATGCCCCTCCCGAAGGAGGAGCACCAACTCCTCATCGCTTCGATCCACCCGGGTGCGCCGCCGAAGGAACATGGGGTCAGGGGCGTTCGTCGTCGGTCAGTGCCTGCAACGCTTGGCGCCGCTCGGCCTCGTACATCTCCCCGTAGGTCTTCGTCTCGATCACGATCACACCACCGGTCACATCACCGTAGCGCGCGGGTAGGCCACCGGTGTACACGCTCACACTGCTGATGGCGCTCGGTGGCACACGGGGCACGGCCCCGCTCACCTTCACCCCGTCGATGAAGCTCACCGTGTTCTCCGTGCGCGATCCCCGGAAATACAACCCTTCTCCGTTCGGTGCGGCGGTGACTCCGGCGAAGTTCTTGCTCAGGAACTGGATCGGGTCCTTACGTGTGGGGTCGTCCTGGAACTCCGAGGCCAGCAAGCTCATGCGACTGGGGTCATCGCGGTCGATCAACTTCCGCTTGTAGCCGACCTTCTCGAAGGCCTTCAGCTCGTTCATGATGCTCATGCGCACATCGTCCAGGTAGGTGGCGCGGTCCGGGGTCACGGCCACTCCGGTGATCTCCTTGGTGGTGTATCCGGTGAACGAGATCGTGACCGCATGGATCCCCGGCGGTATCGGTTTGAGCACGAACTTCCCATCGAGGTCGGTATAGGTGCCCACCAACTCCCCGGCGATCCGGGTGTACACGCTGGCCGAAGGAAGGGTGCGCCCCTCGGGGTCCAGCACCAGTCCGCGGATCTCGCCCAGGTTCTGTCCGACGGAGACCGCCCAGGACAGGACGGCGAAAAGAGAGGTCGTGCTACGCATCGCTGGATGTTTATCAGTAGGATGCGGCCGCTGCGGGAATTGCACAGATCCCCCTACAATTCCTCCGCCACCACTTCCCGAACCCCGGGTACTTCGTGCTTCAACAGGTTCTCGATACCCTGCTTCAAGGTGACCATGCTGCTGGGGCATCCGCTGCACGAGCCGCGTAGCGACACGGTGACGATGCCTTCATCGAAACTCTTGAAGGCGATATGCCCGCCGTCGCCTTCCACTGCAGGGCGGATGTACTCTTCCAGCACACGAATGATCCTTTCGTCGTCGGGGCCTTTGGCGGGGGCGTGGGTGTTCGCACGTTCGTTCGCATCGGCCAGGGCTTGCGCCGGTGCATCCTCGTACACCACGCGGCCGTCGGTGCGCAGGTATTCGGTGATGTAGTCGCGCAGCTCCAGGTTCACCAGGTCCCAGTCCACGCTGTGGTTGCGGGTAACGGTGATGAAGTTGCTGCTGATGAACACCCCGGTGACGAACGGCAGGTTGAAGATCTTCTCCGCAAGTGGCGATACACCGACCGGTTCTTCCGGTGTGCGGAACTCCAGTAGTCGGCCGTCCTGTACCAGCAAACGGTCGCACACGTAGCGCATGGTGAGCGGGTTCGGCGTGGATTCGGCGTAGAGCGTGACGGGTGGGCGTTTCGTGGCTTCGGACATGACGCGAAGGTACGGCGGTGGCCACCATGGCTTCCCAAGCCAGCGCCCCATCGCGGTCCACCGGCTTTCCGGTATGGCCTACCTTTGTACCCGCATGCGCGCCTTCCTCGATCGGCATACATGGATCACCTACCTGGTGGTAGGGGTCTTTGTGCTGGCCACGAGCGGCGCCGCTCTGAGCCGCATGACGTGCCTGGACGGTGGTCATTCGGTCCTGTCCTTCGGGTTGGCCACGGACTGCTGTCCGCCGGATGAGGAGTACGGTGATGCGCCGATGTTCAAAGCCGACTGCTGCGAGCTGGCCACCGTGCAAGCCGAAAGCGACAATTACCTGCCGCACGAAGTGCTTCAGGTGGCGGTGGCCGAAGTGGCGGTGGCTTTCCACCTGCCGCAGGAAGTGGCCTTGGTGCCCGCACCCCGCTGCGGTTGGCTTTGCAGCCGACCACCACCGCTGTCCACCGCTGAACGGCTCGCGGTGCTCAGTGTTCAACGCGTGTAGTTCGTTCCTGTGTCCGCCCTATGTGGGCGAAGGGGTCGCTTTGGCGATCCAGGGTCTTCACACATACAGGAATTCCGAACCGCATGTCATTCGTTCAACGTTCTTTCTTCTTGGCGATCGCCGCTAGCGGGTGGGTCGCGACCATGGCCCAGCCGATCACCGGGCGCGTCACGGGTACCGAGGCCGAGGTGTTGCCCGGTGCCAATGTGTACTGGGCCGGCACGTCCGTGGGCACGGCGACCGATGTCCACGGCGACTTCACCATCCCTGCACCGGAGAATTGGCCGGCAAGGCTGATCGTGTCCTTCGTCGGTTACAGGACCGATACCCTTACGTTACAGCGCCCTCCTACGGCACCCCTCGCCATTGCCCTGCGCTGGGCCGTGGAGATGGGTCCCGTGGAGATCGTGGACCGCGTGAGCGGAACCCGTATGGATTCGCGCACCATCACCTCCACCGAGATCATCGGCCAGAAGGAGCTGAAGCGTGCCGCCTGCTGCGACCTCAGCGAAAGCTTCGAGACCAACGCCACCGTGGATGTCAACTACAGCGATGCCGTCTCCGGCACCAAGACCATCCGCATGCTCGGCCTCGATGGCAAGTACGCCCAGATCAGCATGGAGAACCTCCCGTTCATCCGCGGCCTCTCCACCGCGTATGGCCTTACCCTGGTGCCCGGCACTTGGATCAAGGACATCAACCTCAGTAAGGGGGTAGGTACCGCGGTGAACGGGCCCAATGCCCTGACCGGACAGATCGACCTCTGCCTGCTCGATCCCCTTTCCGAACCGCCGTTGTTCGTGAACCTCTACGGTAACTCGCAAGGCCGCATGGAGGCCAACGTGCACCTGGCGCAACGGACCGGCGCCAACAGCGGCAACCTGCTGCTGCTGCACGGCAACCTCTTCGAGCAGGACATGGATCAGAACAACGACGGCTTCATGGATTCCCCGCGAACACGCCGTTTCAACGTGATGGACCGGTGGATGCGACGTACCGAACGGGGCATGTCGCAGCTGGCCGTGCGCTACGTGATCGATGAACGGCGCGGTGGGCAGACCGCCATGGCTACGGACGATCCTGTTCCCATGATCGTTCCTGGACATCGGTACCGCGTCGATATCCGCAACGAGATGGTCGATGTGTTCGGCAAGCAGGGCATCATCTTCAAGAAGGATCCTTCCAAGAGCGTGGGCTTCATGTTCGCCGCACGGCGGCATGAGGCCACTTCGCGCTTCGGGCACCGCGACTATACCGGCCTGCAGGAGAGCCTCTACGCCAGTGCCGTGTACCAGATGCTGGTGGGCAAGGGCAGCGATCAGCTCAAGGCCGGACTAAGCTTCCAGTACGATGGGTACGATGAGGCCTTCATGGACAGCACTTTCGCTCGGGTCGAACGCATGCCCGGCGTATTCGCCGAATACACCGTGCAACGCAACGACCTCACCGTGGTGGCCGGTTTGCGGGCCGATGCCAATTCGTACTACGGCAACACGGTGAGCCCACGGATCCACCTGAAGTACGACCTCGGTCCGCTCACCAACGTGCGCCTCTCCGCCGGCCATGGTTTCCGTAGCGCCAACCCGCTGGTGGAGAACGCCACCGTGCTCGCCAGCTCGCGCCGCGTGGTCACCGAGGGCGAATTGGCCATGGAACGCTCGTGGAACTTCGGCGCATCGTTCCTGCATAAGTTCAAGTGGCTCGATCGGAAGTGGACCTTCGGCGTGGACATCTACCGCACCGAGTTCCTGGCGCAGCTCGTGGCCGATCTGGACCGCGATCCACGCACCGTGGCGTTCTACATGCTCGATGGCCGCTCCTTCGCCAACAGCGTGCTCACGGATCTGCAGATGGAGATCACCCGTTCCATCGACCTGAAGCTCTCGCACCGTTGGTACGATGTGCGCACCACCTACGATGGCGTGCTGCGTCAACGGCCCTTCACCCCGCAGCATCGGGGCATGGTGTCGGTGGCTTTCGAGGACCCCAAGGACCATTGGCGTTTCGATGTCACCTGGAGCTTGTTCGGCGAGGGGCGGATCCCTTCCACCGCCAGTGCACCGGAAGCCTATCGCATGCCCGACCGCTCACCGTCCTATTCCACCGTGCACGCCCAGATCACCCGTATCCTGGGCGCCTGGGAGGTG
The DNA here is from genome assembly GCA_008016945.1 of Flavobacteriales bacterium. The sequence continues at coordinate 23,962 of SSGN01000116.1, read as the reverse complement.
TATCTCGGCGGCGAGAACCTCACCAGCACCATCCAACGCCAGCAGATCATCGCACCGAACGATCCTTTCGGCCCGTATTTTGACGCCTCGATGATCTGGGGGCCGACCAACAAGGCCATGCTCTATGCCGGCCTGCGATTCAAGATCGACCGTAAGACCGAAACCAAGAACACACACCCATGATCCGCGCATCATACCAACTCGCTGGGAGCATCTTTCTTCCTTTCCTGTTCCTCCTGTCCACCACCTGGGCCATGGCCCAACAAGAACCCGTCGCGGCCAATGGGAAGGGCTTGGCGGACCTGGTGATCGCCACCAGCACCGTATGTGACATGTGCCAGAAGACCATCGAAGAGAACCTGATCTACGAGAAAGGGGTGAAGCATGTGCACGTGGACCTTGCGCAGAGCCGGATCCATGTGCAGTACGTTCCCCGGAAGACCTCGCCGGAGAAGCTGCGCTTGGCCGTTTCCAAGTTGGGCTACATGGCCGATGACATCCCCGGTGACGAGGCCGCCTTCAAGAAGCTTCCCGCGTGTTGCCAGAAGGAAGGATGCGGAAAACCCGTGGAATGAATGACCGCCTTGGGATCCGATGCCGGTGGCGCACGCGCCACCGGCATCGGACCACCGGGCCTGAGCGAACACCCAGAGCATGCCTTTGATCCGTAGTGTACGAGGTGCCACCCCTGCTTTCGGTGAGCACTGTTTCCTGGCCGAGACCGCCGTGGTCATCGGTGATGTGGTGACCGGTGACCACTGCAGCGTGTGGTACAATGCCGTGGTGCGCGGCGATGTGCACAGCATACGCATCGGCCACCGGGTGAACATCCAGGATGGTGCGGTGTTGCACGCCACCTACCAGAAATGCGGCCTCACCATCGGCAACGATGTCAGCATCGGCCATAATGCGATCGTGCACGGTTGCACGGTGCATGATCAGGTGCTCATCGGTATGGGCGCCATCGTCATGGATCAGGCCGTGATCGGCACGGGCAGTGTGATCGCGGCGGGTGCCGTGGTGTTGCAGAACACCGTGGTGGAGCCGGGTAGCTTGATGGCGGGTGTGCCCGCCAAACGCATCGGTGCGGTGAGCAAGGACCTCAGCGCTGGCGAGATCGAGCGTATCGCGGCCAACTACCTGATTTACGCCGACTGGTTCAAGGAAGGCTGAGGGTGCCGTTGAGCAGCCACACGGCTTGCCGAACCGGCGCGTGGTCCAGGCCCAGGCGGGCCATCATGCCGGCGAAGACCTGTGTATCGCCACTGGTGTAGCACAGCAGATCGCCGGTCGATCCCTCCGGTGCGGCGATGTCATCACGCTGCAACACGCGTTGCACCTGCCGTGCGATGGCGGGGGCGGGGTCGATCACACGGACCTCCGGCCCTACGATGCGCTCGATCAACGGGCGTACGATGGGGTAGTGCGTACAGCCCAGCACCAGGGCATCGATGTTCCGGGCCACCAAGGGTTCCAGCCAACCACGCAGCATGATCTCGGTGGTTTCCGTGTCGAATTCGCCGCCCTCGATCTGCTTCACCAATCCCGGGCAGGGCTGGTGCAACACCTCCACATCCTGTGCGAAGCGCTCCACGATGGTGGCGTACAATTCGCTCTGGAACGTGGCCACCGTGGCGATCACCCCCACCACGCCGGTGCGCGTATGTTCCACGGCGGGTTTCACCGCCGGCTCCATGCCTATGAAGGGTACATCGGGGTACCGTTCCCGCAGTGTGCGCAAGGCCGCGGCCGATGCCGTGTTGCACGCGATCACGATCACTTTGGCCCCCTTGGCCAACAGCGCGTCGGTGATCGCCAGGCTGAATTCCCGGACCTCCTCCAACGAACGGGAGCCGTAGGGCACATGCGCCCCATCGCCGAAATAGAGCAGGCGCTCCGTAGGAAGCGCCTGCCGAATGGTGGAGGTGACCGACAGCCCGCCGATACCGGAATCGAAGATGCCGATCGGTCGTTCGCTGCTCACCGTGCCATCGATTTACTTGATGCCCAGTTTGGCTTTCACCGCGGCCATCAGGTCGGTGCCGTGGTGGATCATAAGTAGCCCAACGCTGCTGTCGATCACATAGGTGAACTGCTGCTCGGTGGCCACGGTGCGAATGGCCTCATTGGCCTTTTGCACCACCGGGAGGAGGAGTTCTTGCTCCATCTTCGCCATGTCCTCTTCGGCCTTTTCCTGGGCGGACATGATCCGTTGCTCCAGGTCTTGCAGTTCGCGTAGCATCACATCGCGCTCGGTCTTCGAAAGCCCCGTTGGTGGTGCCTCCGCCGTGGCGCGCTTGGCCTTGTATTCGTCGGCCATGGCTTTCAAACGTGCCTCCTGCGTCTTGGCGAATGCCTCCATCTTGGTCACCGCGGCGGCACGCTCGGGCATCTGCAGGATCAGCTGCCCGCGATCGATATGGCCGACCTTTTGCCCCTGGGGATAGGCGACCCCACACAGGAGCAAGGTGGCGAGGGCGAGAACGTGTCGGTTCAAGGTCCACATGACTTCAGCCATGGATCATTGAATACCCAGCTTGGTCTTCACCAAGGGAAGGATGTCGTCGCCGCTGGCATGGTAGAGCACGACCCCGGTGCTCACGTCGAACACATAGGTGTATCCGTTGGCGGCGGCCACATCGGCGATCGCTGCATTGGTGCGGTCCACCATCGGCTTCAAGAGCTCTTCTTCCTGCTTGGCCAGGTCCTCTTGGGCTTTTTCCTGCGCGGCTTGGATCCGTTGCTCCAGGTCGCCGATCTCGCGCAAGGCGATCTCCTTCTCGGTCTGGGTCATGGTCTCCGCACGCGATTGCGCATCGGCCACCTTCGCCTGGTATTCGCCGCCCATGGCCTTCAGGCGCTCATCCAGCGTTTTCGCGAAGGCCTGCATCTTGGTCTCCGCATCCTTGCGCTCGGGGAGCATCAACATCAGTTGCTGACGGTCGATGTGGCCGAGTTTCAAGGTGGTTTGGGCAACAGCTGCGGGGGCGCTGGTAAGAGCGATCACGCAGGCGAGTACGAACTGTTTCATCTTCATTTTGTTTTCTGCTGGTCACTGCCACCCCGATCCATGTTTCCTTGGTTCGGCTTGGTCCGATCACCCTCTTTGGAGGGGTCGGGTTTCTCCTCGGCGGGTGGCTCGCCGAACTCTTCGTCTTCTGGGCTGTCGCTCTTCTCCTTGCCCGGGCGGATCCCGAGCTTGCGCAGCACGCTGTCGCTCTTGTCGTATTTCTCACTGGCGAAAAGCAGGTTGCTCGCCTGGCCTCCCAGGTCGAAAACGGCTACATAGCTCTGGCCGGCCACTTCCTTCACGGCGTTGTATACCCGGTCCTGGATGGGCTGGATCAGCTCGGTGCGTTTCTTGAACAGGTCGCCCTCCGGACCAAAACGCTTCTTCTGCAGGTCGCGGGCTTCGCGTTCGCGGCGGTCGATCTCGTCCAGCCGGGAGCGTTTCATCTCCTCGGTGAGCAGGATGGCCTCCGCGTTGTAGGCGTCGCGCATGCGTTTGATCTGCTGGTAGCGCTCGTCGATCTCGTCCTGCCATTGTTTGGAGAACCGGTCCAGCTCCTTCTGGGCCGAGGCGTACTCCGGCATCTGGTCCAGGATGTAACGCGTGTTCACGAACGCGATGCGCTGGGCGTTCGCCACCTGCGCGGCGGTGAAGGCGGCCAGCAGGGCGAGGGTCAGGAGGGTCGTGCGTTTCATGCGGAAGCCGTCGAAAATAGGCGATCCGGGACGGTGCCGGTCACAGCTCGCCAAGATCTATGCCGATCGTGAAGTGGAACTGGCTGCGGGCCATGTTGGGTTGGTCGGGAACATCATCCAAACGCCAGCCGTAGTCCAGTCCCATGGGGCCGAACATCGGGAGGAAGAGGCGGAGGCCCACACCGGCCGATCGGTAGAGCTTGAAGGGGTTGAATTCGTTGAAGGAGCTCCAGGTGTTGCCTGCCTGAGCGAAGGCCAGGGTGTAGATGGTGGCCGAGGGGTTCAACGAAACAGGGAACCGCAGCTCGGTGGTGTATTTGGCCACGGCGAAGTTCCCGGTGTTCGGCGAAAGGCTGAAGTCATCGTACCCGCGTAAGCCCACCACCTCACGGCCGTCCAGCTGGAAGCCCGTGAGCGCGGCACCACCCAGGTAGAACCGCTCGAACGGCGAGTTGCCCACGGCATCGTTGTACCGGCCCAGGAAGCCGAAACCCGCCCGCGCCATCAGCACCAGGTTATGGCCGCTCTTGCTGTTCGTGAGCTTGTTGAACCACTGGGTGGTGAATTTCCACTTGTGGAACTCCGCCCATTGGTAACGCTGCTCCGCAGGCAGCGATGCATAGTCGCGGCCATTACCCATCCAGAGCGAGAACGGTGGCGTGGCCTTCACACTGAAGGTGATGTCCGAACCGGTGCGGGCGAAGAAGGGTTGGTCCACCGAATTGCGTGAGACCTGGAACTGGTAGGCCAGCACGTTGCTGTTGCCGTTCACGAAATCGAATACCACGCTGCCACTGCTGAAGTTGCGCAGGTCGTAGTTCTGGTAGCTCAGGTTCTGGCGCAGGATGAAGTAGTCATCCGGCCAGGTGAGGCGCTTGCCGATCCCGAGGGTCGCGCCGATGATGTCCAAGCGCTGGAGGTTCGGGTTGCGCACCCTGCCTTCACTGGTGTTCACAAAGTTCCGTTCACCGTTGGACTGCACGGAGTAGTACGCGGAGAAGCTCAAGGAGTTGGGCTTTCGACCGCCCAGCCACGGCTCCACGAAGCTCATGCTGTAGCTCTGGTAGTATCGGCCGTTGGTCTGCGCGCGCAAGTTCAAGGTCTGGCCATCACCCGCCGGAAGCGGCGTCCAGGCGCCTTTCTTGAAGGTGTTGCGCAGGCTGAAGTTGGTGAACGAGACACCAAGGGACATCACCACCCGACCGGCGCCACAGCCACCGCTCAACTCCAACCGGTCGCTGGGCTTCTCCTCCACGGTGTACTCCAGGTCCACCGTGCCCGTGCGCGGATCCTGGATCGGGTTCACGCCCAAGCTCTCCGGGTTGAAGTAACCCAGCGTGCTCAGTTCGCGCTGGGTCCGCATCACATCACTGCGGTTGAAGAGCTGGCCCGGCTTGGTACGGATCTCCCGGCGTACCACGTGCTCGTTGGTCTTCGTGTTCCCTTTGATCAGGATGCTGCGGATGCGGAACTGTCGCCCTTCGCGGATCCGAAGGTCAAGGTCGATGCTGTCCCCTTCGACCAGCAGCTCCACCGGGTCGGGATAGAAGCCCAGGTAACCATCATCCATGTACAACGAGGAGATGTCCTGCCCGCTCGGGTTCATGTACAGGCGGCTGTCCAGGCGCTTCTTGTTGTACACGTCGCCCTTGCTGATGTTCAGGATCCCCAACAACTCTTCCGTGGTGTGCTTGGTGTTCCCTGTGATGCTCACGTTGCGCCAGTGGAACATGTTTCCTTCTTCCACCGTGATGTCCAACCGCAGGCGGCTGTCCTTCACGAAATACATCGTGTCCTTCACGATGGTCGCATTGCGGTAGCCGCGTTCGTTGTACACATCGATCACCGCACCCTTGTCCGCCTTGTAGTCGCTGGCTATGTATTTGCTGCCGCCGAAGATGTTATACCAGCGTTTGCGCTTGGTCTTCTTCATGGCGCGCCGCAACCGGCTGTCCGGCACGTTCTCGTTGCCGCTAAAGGTGATGTCCTTGATCTTCACCTTCGGTCCCTTGTCCACTTTCAGGATCAGTAGCACGCTGTTGTCCATCAACGTGTCGGGGCGTTCGATCACGGTGGCCGTGGCCTTGTGAAAGCCTTTGTCCACGAAATACTTGCGGATCATGGTGCGCGTGTTGGCCACCACGGCATCGTTCACCTGCTGTCCACGTACGAGCTGGATCTCGTCGCGCAGCTTGTCCCCTTCGCTCTTGGTCACTCCTTCGAATTTGAATCGCGACAGGCGGGGCTTCTCCACGACGATGATGTGCAGGAAGATGGTCCGCCCCCGGATCTCCGCAGCTTCGATGCTGATGTCGCTGAAGAGCTTCTGCTCCCATAGGTTCGCGATGGCCTTGCTGATGCGCTCTCCGGGCACGGTGACCTTGTCGCCCACCTGCAGGCCGGTGAACAGCTTCACCGCGTTGGGGTCGGTGGACTTGGTGCCGCTCACGGTGATGCCGCCGATCTCGTATTCCAGGGGTACGGCGGCGTCCATCACCGGTTGGCCACCCACCTGCGCGGTGATGGTCAAGGCGGTAAGGAGCAGGAACGTGGTCAGGAGCGCGCGCATTCTCAGACGGGGGATACTTGGTCGCTGGTGAGCCCGAACCGACGTTCGCGGGCCTGGAAGTCGATCACGGCCTGGAACAGGTGTGCCTTCCGGAAGTCGGGCCAGAGCACCGGGGTGAACCAGAGCTCGGCGTAGGCGATCTGCCAGAGCAGGAAGTTGCTGATGCGTTGTTCGCCACTGGTGCGGATCAACAGTTCCGGATCGGGCGTGCCAGCGGTGGTGAGGTTGGCGGCCACCATCTCCGCGGTGATGGCCTTCGGCTCGAGCCTGCCCGCCTGGGCCTCGGTGGCCAGGTGCTGGGTCATGCGTACCAGTTCCCAGCGTGCGCTGTAGCTCAAGGCCAGGTGGATGGTGATCCTGTCGTTGCCCGCCGTGGCGGCGATGGCATCCAGCAGGGTGGTGCGGCAGCTTTCGGGCAGGGCTGCGGTGTCGCCGATGGTGTTCAGGCGAACCCCGTTGGCGTGGAGCTCGTCGAGCTCGCTCACCACCGTTCTCACCAACAGGTCCATCAAGGCGTCCACTTCGGCCTTGGGGCGGTTCCAGTTCTCGGTGCTGAAGGCGTAGAGCGTAAGGTGCTCCACGCCGATCTCGCGGCAGCCCACCAGGGCTTCGCGTACGGAACGCACCCCGTTGGCATGTCCCACTATGCGGTGCTCGCCCTGGCGTTCCGCCCAGCGCCCGTTCCCGTCCATGATGATGGCGATATGCCGGGGCACGCGTTCCGGGTCGATCCGCGCCTTCAACTCCTCGATGATATCGTTGGCCTGTTCCAAAATGGGGTGCGAAGTTCGCCAATTGGCGTGGATCAGCGGCGCTTGCGCATCCAGTTGTACTGCTCTTCGCAGTCGGAGAAGCGGGATATGACGTAGGTGATGGACAGCCCCGTGTACTGGTACCAATCCCGGGTATCGCTATCCCCGCGCGAGCGGCCCGTGTTGGTGTACACCGGTTGCTGGGCCAGTACGCCCCTGTCGGCCAGGGTGGCGGCCAGTGGGCCGTTCTCCAAGGCCAGCTGGTCGCGATCCACGTAGGTGCCGCTCACATCGTCGATGTAGTCGGTATAAGTGCGCCGCAGCCCCCATTCCACCTGGAAGTCCAGCCGCCCCACATTCCATTTGAAACCGGCGCCGAACGGGATGCACACGTTGTCCACGTCATACACGTCCGATCCCGATCGGGCCGTGGTGCCCTGGCCTTCGGTACCCAGTGGTTGAAGGTCGTACCACTCGCCGTTCAGTTCGGCCTTGGGTGCTGCTCTGAAATAGGCCAAGCCCGCAAAGACGAAGGGTGTCCATCTTTTGCTGTCCTTATCCTTGCTTCGGTATTTCCGGAAGTTCACCTCGAACAACCCGGAGAATTCCAACAGGCGGGTCCGGAAGTGTAGGTTCCGCATCAACTGCAGGCTGTCGCTCGAGCGCTCGTCGTAGGCCTGCAAGGTGCCGGTGAGGGCTTGTAGCCGCAGGGCATAGCGGTCGCTGAAGTTGTAGCGGTACAGTACCCCATAGGCCAGCTTGGTGTCCTTGGGGTAGTGCCGGTAGGGGTTCAGGTCGCCGATGTAGTAAGTGGCTCCTCCGGTGATGCCCAGCTCGCTCACCTGTGCACGCGCGCTCACCAGGCCGAGGAGGGCGAGAAAGAGGGGGATCAGGCGACTCATTCGGGGGTAGGAACGTGGCCGCCAGCGGTTTGGTACGTAGGCGCTGGCGCGCCGCGAAGGTAATCCAGGGGGCGGTAGGGGTAGAGGTAGTGTGGTGCCCATTACTTTATGCCATTTGGACATCCCATTTCAGCCGATCCACTTGCTCTTTTTTCCCATGCCTTCTCCGAGAGACCTATTCCGCAGGCCCCGCTATGCAACTGGTCCCTCGTATCGGCCTGTGGAAGATCAGTAGCGCATCTTCGGCCGCTATGGAATGTCCAACTGGTATTATTCACCAATTCCGACCCGCTCTCGCCTTCCTGCCGCGGCGGAACATTTCGCCGTAGCGCCCGCCAGGTCGCGCATGTTCCGTTTTGCATGAAGATGAATGCGGGGCGGATCCTCATAGGGGGCACCACGCCCGGGGCCTTGCCGTTCCGAAGATGCGACAGCAGGCTTCCGGATCCGACCACCGGTCACAGCTTCGGTGGGCCGGAGCGCAGGTCCAGGCCCCAGCTCAATTTGGTCCGGAGGGTGTCCAGGAAGTCGGTGTCGGCCAGCTGCACCATCTTCACGGTGAAGGAGGCCCGCTTGATCGTGATCCGGCTCTGTCCGTCGATGCTCGTGTTGCGCGAATCGAGGTTCATCAGGCACTTGTCCGATCGTGCTTCGAGCTGCAGGGTGATGGTGTACCGGTCCGGTACCACGAAGGGCCTTACGTTGAGGTTGTGCGGACAGATCGGGTTGATCACCAGGGCATCGCTCGTGGGGTAGAGGATGGGTCCGCCGCAGCTGAGCGAGTATGCGGTGCTGCCGGTGGGTGTGGCGATGATGAGGCCGTCCGCCCAATAGGTGTTCAGGTAATCGCTGTCGAGGTGTACGTGGATGGCGATCATGCTGGCACTCTCGCGCTTCTGCACGCTCACCTCGTTCAGCGCGAAGTTCAGACGTCCCAATGTTTCGCCATGGTCGGTGACCTCCAGCAGGGTGCGGGCTTGCAAGGTGTATCCGCGGTGGTCGATCTCCTCCAGGGCCTTGTCCAACCGGTCCAGTTGCACGGTGCTTAGGAATCCCAGTCGCCCCAGGTTGATCCCCAGAATGGGAATGTCCGATCGACCCACCCAGGCCACTGTGTCCAGTAAGGTGCCATCGCCACCCAGTCCGATGCACAGCCCAAGGTCGCCGGCGTGCAGCTCGTGATCGGGGTAGATGGGCCAGGGAACGGTGTTCCCGGTCTCCTGTAACCACGAAGCGAGGCCCATGGAGATCACAGGCTCGTGCCCATACGCCTCCAGGCGACCGATGGTGCGCACGACTTGCAGTGCGCCATGGGCATCCATCACACGACCATGTACACCGATGCGCATCGTTCAGAAGGGTTGTGTGAAATGTAGGAAGAAACCATGCTCACCTTCGGCGTTCAAGGAATATTCGCCGCGAAGCACCTGGTCGTAGCTCGTCACCAGGTCCAGCCCGACCCCGTTGCCGTTGATCCATCGGTTGGCCAACGGGTTCACGGCCTGGTAGCGGCTGTCCCATACCCGCCCAGCGTCGCTGTACAGGTTCAGGTAGAGCGCGATGTAGAAGGTGCGGAAGGCTTCCAGGGGAATGTGTTCCACCCGGTAGGTGCGTGGTTTGATGAGCTGGAATATGAGGTTGAGCCTACCCATGGCGAAATGCTCGCCATCGATCACATAGTATTCGTAGCCGCGTACGGTGTGACCATAGCCCAGGCCCTCCTGTACGAAGTACGGCGGGGTGCCGAAGGTGTGCTTGCCGCGCAACGAGATGCCCAGGGTCCACTTCTCGTGCAGGTGGAGCCAGCGTTTGGAGGTGGCGTATACCGTGGTGATCCCCGGTGCGGCCAGGTCCAGCGCACCGAGCCCGAGTCGGTCCACCCGTAGTTCCTGGTAGTGCCCGCGACGAGGAAAGGCGCGCGCATCGCGGTGGTCCCACACGAAGGTGTAGCCCAAGGAGAGGTAGCGCGTGGCGGTGGCCGGTCCATCGAAGTAGTCGATGGCGCTGTGGATGATGGTGTCGCGGGCCTCGGCCTGGGTGTAGTTCAAACGCCAACTGTGCCGGATGTCGTGGCTGCGGCGCAAGGTCATCTCCACATCGGCCTTCCACTGGTCGCGGTTGCTGCCTATCCGGCTGTGGATGAGGGTGCGCACGTTGCCCACCGTACCCGTGGTGATCTCGGCTTGTTCTTCATAACTGCCCCCCACGCTGATCCCCCAGCGTTGGTCGCGGGTGAGGTTGGGCACCTTGTAGCGCAGGGCGAATTGCCGGGTGTAACCGAACTGGGCCTTGATATACGCCGTTTCGTTGCGGCCACGGAAGTTGTATTTGTACAGGTACAGCCCATAGTTCACCCGGTCGAGGTCGCGGGTGAGCCACCAGGTGTTGAAGTTCGGGTCCGCCAGGTCGAAGATGAGCGCTGGCCAGATGTACCACCGCTCGTTCACGGTCACCTCCACCATCACGTTCCGCTGGTCCAGATAGAGCGGCAGTACGCTCACCGTGTTGAAGAGCCCCGTGTTCATGAGGTTCTGCCGACTGCGTTCGAGCCGCTCGTAGAGCAGGGCGTGGCTCAGCGAGTCGCCCTCGTACACCACCATCTCACGCAGGATGATGCGCGCCTTGGTGGTGGTGTTGCCGCTGATGGCGACGCCCAACACCCGCACATCCCCATGGTGGTCCTGTGGAACGACATGGAGCGCTGCCGATGCGAACAGAAGGATGAGCAGCGTGCGGAACATGTCCGCGCCTCACAGGTTGATGAATCGCATCAGCTCCTCGTAGCGCCCGCGTAGATCGTCGTGGAACCGTGATCCCTGGTAGGTGGTCTTCACCATGATCTCGTATCGCTCGAAGCTCTGGAGGATGTCGCTCACGTCCTCGCGGTTGATCTTCAAGGTCACCTCCAGCCGGTTGGTTTCCGGAAGGGTATGGCTGTACACGCTGAGGATCCGCGCATCGTTCCCTTCCACGATCCGGGCGATCTGGTGCAGGCTGTAATCCACCTGGTTCATCTCCAGTACCACGATGCTACCGCGTTCATGGATGTTGGTGATGCTCGCCAGCCGCTTCAGTGCTTCATGTTCGGTGATGGCACCGAGGTAGTTGCCCATCTCGTCCAACACGGGTACCACGGTGAGGCCCCGTTCGGTGAACAGCCGCATCACATCGTAGATGTGCTGGCCTCCGCGGATGAACGGCACTTCCACCTGGTCCATCACACTGCTCACCGTGCCACGACCGTCCTGCCGGTCCGCCAGGTCCTGTTCGCGCACGATGCCCACCAGCCGACCGGCATCCACCACCGGCAGATGGCCAACCTTGAATTCCTCCAGCCAGTCAAGGGCGCGTCCCACGTCATCCTGCGGGTGCAGGGGAGGTATATCGGAGGTGATCAGGTCCGTGGCGTGCATGGCGTGGCGGGAAGGCGCGGGCCCATGAGCTTACTTTTGGTGCCCCTTCGCGGTGGAACAAAGTAAGTGGATAAGCATGACGCTACTGAGCGTGAACATCAACAAGCTTGCCACCTTGCGCAATGCGCGAGGTGGCAACAACCCCGATGTGGTGCGTTGGGCACTGGATATCGAACGGTTCGGGGCACAGGGCATCACCGTGCATCCCAGGCCCGATGAACGCCATATCCGCCGAAGCGATGTACGCGCCCTGAGGCCACTGCTCACCACCGAGTTCAATATCGAAGGCTATCCTTCCCAGGAATTCATCGACCTGGTGCTCGAAGTGCGCCCCGCGCAGGCCACCCTCGTGCCCGATCCGCCGGGGGTGCTCACCAGCAACGCCGGCTGGGATACCCGCCAGCACCAAGGTCTGCTGCAGGAGGTGGTGCGTCGGTTCAAGAACGATGGCATCCGCACCTCGTTGTTCCTGGGAACCGATCCCGAGCTGATCGCCAGGGCTGCGGATACCGGTACGGACCGTATCGAGTTCTATACCGAACCGTACGCGGAAGGGTATGCCAAGGACCGGGAGGCGGCCGTGGCGCCGTTCGTGAAGGCTGCGGAGCACGCCCGTGCATGTGGGCTGAAGATGAACGCCGGCCATGACCTCGACCTCAACAATCTTCGTTGGTTGAAACGGAACATCCCTGATCTGATGGAGGTGTCCATCGGCCATGCACTGGTCTGTGATGCCCTCACCTTCGGCATGGAGAACACCATCCAACTCTACCTGCGCGAACTCCAACGCCCGTCTCCCACGGAACCGGAACGCCCGAACCGCCCATGAACACGGTCGACCTCTTCTATCGTCGGCTTGGCCAGGAAGGCGCTACGCCCGTGGTGATCCTGCATGGCCTTTTCGGGACCAGTGATAACTGGGGTACCGTGGGGCGTGAACTCGCCGAGCCGACCATTGCCGGTGCCGAGCCTTTGGATGTGTTCCTGGTGGACCTGCGCGATCATGGCCGATCACCACATACCGATGAGGTCTCATACCCCATCATGGCCGCTGATGTGCATGCGCTCATCGAGCGGTGCGGTCTGCGTGATGTGGTATTGGTGGGGCATTCCATGGGTGGCAAGACCGCCATGGCCTTCGCCCAACGCTGGCCCGAGCTGCTGAAGAAGCTCGTGGTGATCGACATCGGCCCGGCCGAACACCAGAACAACCAAGCGCATATCCTAGAAGCGCTGCGCACCACCGATCTGGCGCCAGGCCGCACACGAAAGGAGGTGGAGGCCCATATCGGTTCTCTGGTGAAGGAGCCTGGAGTGGTGCAGTTCTTGATGAAGAATCTGTATTGGCGCACCGAGGAACAACTGGCCTGGCGCGTGAACGTACCCCTGTTGGATCGCGCGCTTCCGGCGATCCTGGCGGCCATTGGCCCGGAAAAGGTGATGGTGCCGACCGTTTTCATCCGCGGGGGGCAGAGCGGCTACATCCTGCGTGAGGATGTTCCGGCCATCAAGGAGCTGTTCCCCAACAGCACCATCGAGACCATACCCTATGCGGGCCATTGGGTGCATGTGCAAGCCCCTGATGAAGTGATCGCCACCATTCGTGCAAGCGCCCGTAGTTGATCATGCGCGCGTGCTGGGCGATCCTTGTTCTCTGGACCCTCTGTGCCAAGGCACAGACCAGCACCGTGTATTTCGCCGGTCTGGATCTGCGGGATGGGCTCTACGCCGACTTCCATGCCTTCCGCGACAACACCCCCACCGTACCACTGGAACGCCTGCGCGACGAACAGGGCCTGGCCATTTCGGACCTGCGACGGGTGTCGGGCAAACTTCACTGGCAGCCCGATACCGGTGCCCGGCAAGTGGTGGACCTACACCGGATCTGGGGGTTCTGCCAGAACAATGTCGTGTACATCGCGGCGGGCAATGGGTTCTACCGCATCGGGTTATTGGGTAGCCTGTCACACCTGGTGGTGGAACAGACCTACCGCGATTGGGACCCTTACATGTATGGATACCCCATGGGCGGCGTGTCGCGATCCGTGCTCGTCCATCAATTGCTGGATATGCGCACCGGACGCTACCTCCCGTTCAATGCTGCGGGGATGGACGAAGGGCTGAAGCACGACCCGGTCCTGTCCGAAGAGTTCCGGGCCTTGCCCAAGAAGCAACGGAACAGCCCGGAGGCCCAGTTCCGCTTCCTGCAGTTGTACAACGACCGTAATCCGCTCACCTTTCCGAACTGATCGTGACGGTGATGCCAAGAGGACACCAAGAACGGCACGCCGCTTGAGAACATCAAGGTGCCGGAACATCCGCACAACATCATCCACGTTACATTCGGCATCCATTCTCACCCCCGCCATCACGCATGAACCCGCGTCTCCTCTTGCTGCTCGCCTGCTCCATGGGCCTGGTCCGTCTTTCGGCCCAGGAACCGAAGAAGCAGTACGTCCCCGCCCTCGTGGGCTTCTACAACATCGAGAACCTGTACGATACGATCGACTCACCGGACACCGATGACCATGAGTTCCTGCCCACCGGCAACAAGCAATGGACCGGTGATCGGTATTGGCAGAAGCTCGATCGCAACGCACGGGTGATCGCCGAGATGGGGGCGGACCTGCATCCCAAAGGACTCGCCATCCTCGGCCTATGCGAGGTGGAGAACCGGGCCGTGGTGGAGGATCTGGTGAAGGCCGCGCCCATCAATGACCGCAATTACAAGATCGTGCATGAGGATTCACCCGATCGGCGCGGCGTGGATGTGGCCTTGATCTACGATCCGACCATGTATACGGTGTTCAACCACAAGTCCTACAGGCTCGCCATGGTCGATACCTCGTTCCGCACGAGGAACCAGTTGTTGGTGAGCGGTGTGCTCGATGGCGACACCACCCACGTGATCGTGTGCCACTGGCCATCGCGCCGGGGAGGTGAGAAGCGCTCTGAACCCAACCGGAAGGCCGCAGCGGAACTGGCGCGCCACATCATCGACTCCCTCTTCACCCTGAACAAGGATGCCCGGATCATGGTCATGGGCGACCTGAACGATGATCCCGTGAATGTGAGCGTGGCCCGATTCCTCAATGCGACCGGTGATCGCACCAAGGCCGTGGGCGATGTGTTCTTCAACGCCATGTACGATCCATACCAGAAAGGGATCGGTACGTTGGCCTGGCGCGATTCCTGGAATCTGTTCGACCAGATCATTCTTTCTCCAGCCCTCACCAGTGGTACGAACGGTGCCTACAAGTACTATGGGGTCCGGATCTTCAACGAAGGCTACCTGCGCCAGCGCGAAGGCAATTTCGCCGGTTATCCGTTCCGTACCTATGTGGGCGATTCGTACCAGGATGGGTTCAGCGACCACTTCCCGGTGTTCGTGATCCTGGTGAAGGAGGTGCAGTAGCACGGGCCGCGATCATGGCACCCTTGCGTTGGCGGGTGGTGCTCGGCACGCCTTCAGGTCGCCCCGAAACCGGGATCCTCCGGTTCTCCAATGCGATCCGGGTCAGTGCTGGACAAGGAGCTTGCCGTTCCAGATGGACGCGTTCTCCAGGATCCGCACCACGTACGATCCATTGGGTACGGTGCCCAGCTCGAGGCGGTGCTGGCCGGGGTCGAGCTGGAAGGTCCGAACCGCACGGCCGGTCGCATCCAGCAGCTGGATCGTACAGCCCCCTGTTCCGGCGATACCGATGAATGAGGTGTGGTCGTTCGCTGGATTCGGGAAACACGACCCGATCGCCGATCGATGCTCTGCGATGCTCGTGTAGTGTGCGATGTCCGCTTCCATGCGTGGAAGCAGGACGGTGGTGCCATTCGAGTAGGCGATGCCGGTGATCGTGTACAGTGCACCGATCGTAGGGAAGAAGTAGTACAGCAGATCATCCACGGTGACATTGCCGGAAGCGCTCGCCGTGGGCCAGTGAAGCTCCAGGGGGTCTGGTGCGTTGAGGCATTCAAGACCGGGAACCTGTACCAGTACGCTTTCCCAAGCCTCGGACTGAAGATCCCCGGCCTCCACGTAGGATGGAGGTGGCACCGGGTTGCCGCTGTTGCGCACCTCCACATAGCGAATGGTGATCAACTGTGTGCGCGTGGGGCCCCATGGATCCTGGGAGGCTCCCAGTTCGCCCACCGAACCCACCACCAGGAGTGAATCGCCGATGGCCCATTCCGGTTGCGGGGTATGCCGCACCTCGATCCCCCGCCAGGGGCCGGTTCCATCCTGGATGAAGACACTGTTGGGCGACAGTGCCGTGATGACTCCGCTGGTGCGCACGAACACGCTGTTCAGGGGAGAGGTGCCGGAGGGGTCATTGGTCTCCTGCATGTTCTGGATGGTCTCTGGAACGGGTATCGGGAGTGGGCTGGTGTTGATCGTCACATCATCCAGCACCAGAACGGATCCACTGCCCAGCGCCGTTACATCGAACACGAACTCGGCCGAATCGGTGCTGTTGGTGGCCAGCACGGTCTGCATCACATATTGCCAAGTTCCACTGTTAACTTCCAGGGGGGTGTTGAGTGGTGAAAAGCCATCATGCTCCGCACGTCCATCGTACAGGCCAGCGGCAATTTGTCCCTGACCCTTCACCCAGAAACGCACTTGATAGAATTGATAGGCGTTCACGGCCAAGGCCGTGGTGGTGATGGTGCCGCCACCGTGCTCCCCGAGCAGCAGTGCCATGGCGTACGCCCCACCGTGCACATCCACGGTCTCCTGCTGGATACTGTCCACCGCGAACGTGGTGTGGTCACCCCCGAAACCATCCGGTACGCCGAAGGCCCAGGTCTCGAGCCCCGTTTGTACCAGGACCTGGCCGTGGACGCTGTACGACGTGAGCAGTGGCGCGATCATGATCGCGAGCAGGCGCGGGATCCCGAACAGGGTCATGTGTCCAAAGCTATCAAGGACGGGAGTGGAATGGAAGAAGCCCGTTCCACGTGATCGGGAACGGGCTTCTTGCAAGGGGGATCCCTTAGTGCTGGATCGCGATGCGGGCGCTGTGCACGCCGTGGCCGGTGCGCACGGTGAGCATGTACACGCCATTGGCGTAGGCGCTCGTGTTCACCACCATACGGTCCGTGGCGGACATGTCCTGGAGCACCACCCGACCAGCGGCGTCGGTGAGGGTGATCGTGGCTTGTCCCGCGGTGTTGCCAAGGGCCACGGTGAGCTGGCCGGATGCCGGGTTCGGGTAGGCGGAGAACATGCCGGTGTTAGCCTCGTCCACACCGGTGCCCACGGCCAGGTCGCTGGCACTGCGAGGCAGGATGCGCCACAGATTGAAGGCGTAGTACATGGGGCCGGTGATGGTGTAGAAGGCACCCAGGGTGGGCGTGGAGGCATAGAGCTCATCGTCGGCCAGAAGGGCACCCTGCCAGTTGCCGATGTTCCACTCGCCGTATTGGTTCGGGGTGGAGAGGCATTCCATATCGGCCACGGTGACCAGCACCGACTCCCACTGTTCCGTGGCTGCGGCGGTCGGGGTGAGGCTCTCGGCAGCGGGTACGCTGCTTCCCGTGCTGAGCACTTGGTAGCCGGTCACCAGGTTCAGGCGGGTGAAGCTGAAGTTCTCTTGTACGGTGGCCGTGATCTCCAGCTCGTCGCCCAACGCCGGGGTGTTCGTGGCGTCGTTCACGAAGATGCCGTTCCAAGGGCCGGTGCCTTCTTGGATGAAGTAGCCGTAGCCGGCCTTCGCTCCAGTGACGATGCCCGAGGTGATCACCGTATGGCCAACGTGCGGCGAGGCGCCATCGGTGGCTTCGGTGTATTGGATGTCGTGGATCGGCATCGCCATCGGTGGTTCCACCACGGCTTCGCTGATCACCACATCGTCCACCACCAGATTATCTGGCGCCACGGTGTTGCGGATCGAGAGCACGAACTGTACGCTGGTGGCGCCGGTCGGGCAGGTCACCTGCTGCGTGTGCTGTGTCCACTCGGCAGTAGCGCTGATGTACGTGCTGTTGTACGCGTAGCTCGTGCCGGCATCGGACAAGCCATCCCAAAGACCGGTACGGATCTCGCCCGTGCCACGCACCCAGAACGAAAAGTCGTAGGTGGTACCTGCGGTCACCGCCACGTTCTGCGTAGTGAACCGCTTGTGGCCCGTGATAGCGTTGGTCAAGCCAACGGCCGAGGTGCCATCATGCACGTTGTCGGTCACCTCCACGATGTCGGCGGCGGCGATGTTGGTCTTGCTGCCGACCCAATCGGTGGGTGCGCCAGCGTCCCAGCTCTCCAAGCCACTGGTGAACACTTGCGCGTTCGCTGCGCCGGCCAGGAAGAGGGCGGCGCCAAGAGTAATGTGTTTCATGCGGATAGGGGTGTTGTTTGTTCGAGGATGCGGCGAACCGGTCAGTCCACCGTGATCTTGATGTTGTCCAGCTCCCAGGTCTTGCCGTCGCTGTTGGTCCCGGTGTACTTGAAGGCGATGCGGGTGTTCGAGCTGCTGTACGGAGCAAGGTCCAATGCGCCGGAGGCCACCCAGGACCAACTCCCCGTGCTCAACGTCGGGGTCAGGTTCGTCCAGCTCGCGGTGGTCGGATCACCACTCGCGTAGTTCGTGCTCACCAACACCTCCAAGGCCGCACCGTTGTAGTTGCAGGCATTCATGAAGCTGAGCTTCGGATCGGTCTGCGAGGTAAGGTCCACCGCCGGGCTGATGAGCCAGGATTGGCCCGGAACGTTCGCGCTGTTGATGTAGTTCTTGCATTGCCCGTAGTAGGTGCCGTCGGTCGATCCCTGGCTGTTCGTGTTCCACGGGATGTTGTTGTCCGACCACTGGCTCCATCCTCCCGAGGTCACGCTCTGGTCGTTGAAATTCTTGAGCAGGAAAGGGCAGGCATTGTTGATGGTCGTGCCGTCGCAGCGGTCTCCGTTCATCTGTACACCGGCCATGCTGCGGTTGCTTAACTGAATGGTGGTGTTGTAGATACCCGCCACACATACGATGGAGCCTTTGCCCAGTGGCAGTGGTGAACCGGCATAACTGGCGTATCCACTGGTACGCACCATCACCGGTGAACCACTGCAGCTTTGGATGTTCCGTTCACCGGTGGTCTGCGAAACGGCATTGGCCCAGGTCTGACCGCAGGGGTCGGCGAACTCCACATCCGTCACACGGATCAACCGGCTCTGGAGCGTGTCCATGGCCGAAAGGGTGAGCTGGCTGGTGGTGACGTTCAACGGCTCCACGTGGACCAGGGTGGCCTGTTTCACCGTGTTGTTGTCCACGTCAACACTGTCCAATTGCATCAACCCATTGTAGGGTGCCAACTTGGTCCCGGGCAGGTAGATCCGGATGCTGTCACCGATGTAGAGGCCACCGCTGTTCAGCAATCGAAGGGTGATCCCTCCGGTGCGGTCCTGTACACTGATGTTCTTGTAGAAGTTACCATCGGTCTCGTCGGCGGTGACCACCGCGAAAACGCTGGCCGGTTCCGCGAATCGGACCGGGGTTCCGGTGAAGAGCGCTTTCAGCTCCGCCACCGTCATCACACTCCCTACGGGTAGCTCGCGCTTCGGCGGGCTGTCGTATTCCTTCTTGCAGGCAACGGCCACAACGGCCACGCCGAGCGCGAGCACCATGGTGCGTAGATTCATCAAGTGTTTGGATTGCATGGGTTCAGAAACTGAAGGTCAACATGGCGAAGTAGTTCCGGCCGAAGAGGTAGCTGTATTTCGGGGGGAAGCGGTCCACATCCATACGGTCGTACCGCAGTTGTTCGAATCCACCCACCCTGAAATCCTGGTTGTTGAGCACGTTGCTCACCGACAGGTTGAATGCCACGCGGTATTTGCGCTGGATCATCCAGGACTTCCCCGCGAATGCATCAACGGTGATGTTGTCATCCAATTTCTCCTGTACCAGCAGGGCATCCCATTGTGGGTCGCTGGTCACCAGGTTGTCCGTGGCTTGTTCCGTACGGCGGTCCGGGTTCGGGTCCAGGTAGATGTCCCCGAACCAATTCGCATTCACCCCGATGAACCAGTACTTCGGTGCATTGTAGCGGAAGCCCAGTGAGGCTGCTGTCTGGGGCATGCCTCCGACCTTGTAGTTCTTCCAGTAGATGGTACGGTCCTGTGCGAAGACCTCGGGACTGTTGTTCCGCGTGATCGTTGCCGTGGGGCGCGACGAATACCGGTAATCGCCGTGGGCGTATACCGCCGTCATCTGCCAGGTGCTGGTCAAGTTGGTCTCCACGCCGAACTCCAATCCGCGGTTGATCTGGTCCACACCGGTCATGTTGTAGTTCACGATGGTGAGGTATTCATCGTGGTAGAAGCTCCGCGACCATGCCTGATCGTAGATCTTCGAGTAGTACAGGGTGGCGCGTCCTTTCACGCGGGGGAAGCGCACCACATAGCCGATGTCGCCGGTGTACACTTTTTCGCTCGTTAGCCCCGGTATGGTGCCATCGTGTACCCGCGGGCTGAGGTAGGAGATGTTGGTGGCCGGTGGTCGGCTCATGAAAGCCGCGTTGGCAACGATGAAATGACGGCCGGTGAGCTTGTACGTGCCGCCCCCCTTCACGCCGAAGTTGAAGAAGGAGTGTACCTCGCCCTTGCCCTTGGAGCTTTCCGGGAACCGGCCATTGCGCATGTTCCCTTCGCGCCAGAACGCCGTTTGGGCCAGGGATCCACCCACATATGCCTCTATCTTGCTCCATTTCTTCTCGAACTGGCCGAACACGTTCACCAGACGGGTGTTCATATAGTAGTCCCATCCGAAGACATCACCTTCCTTCACCACCTTGTTGGGCCGGTCAAGGTCGTTCTGGGAGATCAAGGTGTCGTTGAAGTCACGATCGGCGAATTGGTCGATATCCACCCAGTAGTCGCCGCCCAGCAGGTCCGAAATGGTATTGAAGTAGTGCGTGCGTTGCAGGTTGAAACTGCCGCCCACGGTAATGTGGCGGTCGTGGCTCAGCGCCTTGCTGTACACGCTGTTAAGGCCCAACCGGTTGGGGTCGGCGCGCTGCTCCTCCACGATGTATTTGCTCCGGTTCCCTGTAACGTTGTTGCCTACGATGCCATTGGCGTTCTCCACCGTGTACAGGTTCTTGCCGTTGGCGAAGTACAGCTGGTCCCAGTCGATCTGCCGTGCGTTCTCGTCCGTACGCCACAGCTCTTGCCGTTGTGCGTACAGCGCGGGGTTCGTGTTCTGGTAGTAGCTGGGCAGGTACCGGTAATAGTCGGCCCGCGGGTCCTTCGCATCGAACCAGTTCAACCCCGACGAGCCATCACGGCCGAAGGTGTAGAACAGGCTGGTGTTCCACTCCGCTCCTTCAGCTGGTTTGTAGGCGTGGCTCACCATGAACAACGGCTTGTGGTCGAAGGTCATCCGTGCATTGCGCTTCTCCCCGTTCTGATAGCCCCAGTTGGGGTTGTAGTAATTCGTACCGGCGAGGTCGTAGGCCTCTTGTACCGCGACCCCTGCACGGCCCTGTACGATGGGGGCCCCAAAGCCGGAGAAGCTGATCGAGTGTTTGTCGTTGAACTTGTGTTCGGCGCTCAGGTAATAGGCGTAGGCATTGAATGAGGTGCCTTCCACGTAGCCCTCTTCCGCCCAACGCCGTGAACCACTGAAACTGAACGCCCATCCATTCTTCATCATTCCGGTGGAACCCGTCACCATCAGGCGGTTACGGTACGCTCTGTTAGCCGATGCGTAAGAAACACGCATGCCCTTCCGCAAGCTGCTTGCACGGACATTGAGGTCCGTGGACCCGCCGATGCCACCGAAGTTGTGGCGTGTAGAACCAACACCAGTGCGCACTTGCATGTACCGCGTCACGTCATTCAAGCCCGCCCAGCTGGACCATTGCGCCCAGCCCGTCTCCAGGTCGTTCACCAATACTCCGTTGATGGTGACCAGCGTGTTCTCCGAATCGTAACCCCGGATCCGGAACCGCGCCGATCCGAAGTTGTAGCCCGCCACCGCCGTGAACACATCACGTGAGGATTGAAGGATCCCCGAGATGTCCTGGGAGCCTAATTCAGCGTCCAGGTCGTCCGCGGTGATGGTGAACACCGGCAGTTGAGGGCGATTCACCAAGCTGGTATCGGGCTGTGCGGGCGCCAACGTGGTGTCCGTTTGGCCATTCACAGCACTGACGAGGATTCCGGTGAAAGAGATCGTGAGTAGTGTCCTGATCATCGGCGGGATGCGCAAAGTCTGGTCCCGCCACGTCTCCTTACCTCTTGGTGGCCGGTATACATGGCCAGTGGGGAAGGTGTGCTATGGCGGTGGCCAAAGGTAATCGCCTTGGTCGCACATGGGATGTTGGCCCAGCGTTAATTCCGCCCGGGGTGGCCAAATGGCCCGGAGGCCGGAATGGGTCGGTCATTTGTGGCTTTTTCCTTGCACTTCAGCATGTTTCAGCATATTTTCGCAAGCTTTCCTACAACTTTTTAGCGCGCTCAGGCGTCAGGGTATCATGTTCGCAGGCCGGTCCGCCCTTCTCCCCATGGTGGTGCTTGTGGCCTTTCTCGCGCCTCGTGGGGCGCGGGCGGATCATTATTCGGGTGGAAGCATCACGTACGAATGCCTCGGAGGCAATTTCTTCGAGATCACCCTCGACCTCTATCTGGATTGCTCGGGTGCGGCCCTCACCGCCCAGAGCCTTCAGTTGAGCAATGATTGCGGTGTCAGTTTCTCGCTGACCAACCTGCCGCTGGTGTTGACCGAGGAGGTGTCGCAGATCTGCCCCTCTTCCCTGGCGAACAGCACGTGCAACGGAGGAACATTGCAGGGTGTGCGTCACTATCAGTTCGTGACCACCGTGTTCTTGTCGCCGTGTAATGATTGGACCATCGCTTGGAACATCTGCTGCCGGAACGCCGTGCAGAATCTGGTGGGAACTCAAGGGATGTATCTTGAAGCCACGGTGAACAATCTCGGAGGAGTATGTGATAATTCGCCCGTCATCGCGGACAACTCCCTGCCCTTTGTTTGCGTGAACGATCCTGTGGTCTATAGCCCAGGTATCAGCGATCCGGATGGGAATACCATGCAGTTCGCGCTGATCTCGGCCCAGTTCGCGGCACCTGCACCGACCAATATCGGCTACCAATCGGGGTTCACGGCGGCAGCCCCGATCCCGGGCATCGTGTTGGATCCCAATACAGGACAATTGAGCTTCACCCCCACCGTGACCGGCAGTTATGTGGTGGTGATGGAGGTGACCACCTACAACGCATCCGGCGTGCCCATCGGTACCATGATGCGCGATTTCTTATTCGTCGTGCAGAACTGTGTCACCACACCGCCTGTGACAAGTGGGCTCACCAACAGCACCAACGGGTTCATCGTGAGCGCGGGTGCGATCGAGGTGTGCGATGGCCTCCCGTTCTGCGTGGACATCCCCTTCACCGACGCCGATCCGGGCTCGTCCATCGTGCTGACCACCAATGCGACCACTTTGCTACCTGGGGCGACCTTCACCGTGACCGGCAGCAACCCAGTTGTGGGTAGGCTTTGTTGGACACCAGACCCCGCCTACTCTCCTGCGAATATCTTCATCACAGCGGACGACAACTCCTGCCCGGTTCCGAATCAAGCTTCCACATCGGTTCTGATCACGGTGGTACAACCTCCAGCGATCCCGCCGGATGCCGGTACGAACGGTACGACCTCCGCCTGTCCGGGTAGCCCACCTGTGCCACTGTTCCCCATTCTGGGAGGTGGGCCGGATCTGGGTGGCGTATGGACCGATCCGAACGGTGTGATCCACAATGGCGTATTCACGCCCCCGGGTGACCCATTCGGCATCTACACGTATGCGGTCGGCAATGGGTGCCAGAACGATCAAGCGACCGTGACCGTTAGTGCGACCGGAGGGCAAGACCCAGGGACCGATGGTTCGTTGAACCTTTGTGCGAATGGTGCGGCTGTTGCCTTGATCACAGGTCTGGGCGGTACTCCACAGGCCGGCGGCACTTGGGCAGGACCAAGCGCGGTCGTCGGTGGTATGTATGATCCTGTCACCATGCTTCCTGGTGCATATGTCCATACCGTGCCGGGTGTGGGCCCATGCCCGGCGGTGAGTGCCACGGTTACAGTGTCGGAGACCGCCGCGCCCAACGCAGGTGCCAACGGCACGCTGGCGATCTGTAGTAGCGGAGCGTCCACCTCGCTCTTCGCGCGACTTGGCGGTACCCCTGGAACAGGTGGCGCATGGAGCGGTCCCAGTGCGGTGGTGGGCGGTAACTATGATCCGTCCACGATGGCTCCCGGAGTGTACACGTACACGGTAACGGGTACGGCACCCTGCACCAACGCCACGGCCACGGTGACGGTGACGGAGAACACGTTGCCCAACGCAGGAACTAACGGCACGCTGACGATCTGCAGTAACGGGGCGTCAACGTCGCTCTTCGCTCGGCTGGGCGGTACCCCCGCAGCCGGTGGCGCATGGAGCGGTCCCAGTGCGGTGGTGGGCGGCAACTACGATCCAGCCACGATGGCTCCCGGAGGGTACACGTACACGGTAACGGGCACGGCACCCTGTACCAACGCCACGGCCACGGTGACGGTTACGGAGAACGCCGCGCCCAACGCAGGCACCAACGGCACGCTGACGATCTGCAGTAACGGAGCG
>SSGN01000046.1 GCA_008016945.1 Flavobacteriales bacterium | reverse complement strand
GCTCGAAGCTGTGGATGAGCCGGTGGATGAACCACCTCCCACCCAGGAGGTGCTCACCGAGACCAACGCCGGCACCGTGACCCAGGAAGGGGAGAACGGCGAGGCTCCGCCACCCCCCGTGGAAGTTGAGGAGCCCACCGTGTTCACCATCGTGGAGGAGATGCCGTCCTTCCCCGGGGGCGAAGCTGAACTGTTCAAGTACCTGGGCAAGACCGTGAAGTACCCCCCCATGGCGCAGGATGCGGGCATCACCGGCGTGGTCTATATGACCTTCGTGGTCGATGAACACGGCAAGGTGAAGGACCCCAAAGTGCTCCGGGGCATCGGTGGCGGCTGCGACGAGGAGGCCATCCGGGTGGTGAAGGCCATGCCACCGTGGGAGCCCGGCAAGCAACGAGGGAAGCCCGTGCGGGTACAATACAACCTGCCTATCCGCTTCACGCTGAAGTGATCCAACAGGAAGAGCGGCACGAGGGCCGCTCTTCTTCTTTCACATATGACCTTCGGAAGCATAGCCCGCTTGTTCATGTCCGCGGTGTACGCGGGTGTCGGTTGCGGCTTCCTGTTCACTGACATGGTGCGCGACAAGGTGCCCGAGAACCGGCTGATCATCGGCGGGCTGTTGTTGGGCTACGGTGTGCTGCGCTTCTTCATGTGGCAACGGTGGAACAAGGCTCAACGCAGAGAGGAGGCATGATACGCACCGAGCGACACGGGCAGATAGAACGGGATCGGGGCCTGATGAAGGCCCATGGCCTTCCCTACTTGCTCGCCTTGATGCTCTCCAGCTTCGCCGCCTGTACCGGCAAGGCCCCCGATCCGCAACGTGATGATGTGCCCACCAAAGGGGATATCCTGGTGGTGGCCGATCGCGATCTGCAGCGCATCATCGAAGCGGAACGCTTCGTGTTCGAAAGCATCTACACCGAGGCCACCGTGCGGGTGCGTTACCTGTCGGAGGTGGCGTTGCGCGAAGCCATGAAGAACGACTCGGTCCGGGTGGTGTTCACCGCTACCCTGCCTGGTGCGGATGAGGTCTCCGCCTTCCGCGGCCGCAACCTCTACCCCGACGACGTGCCGGTCCTCACCGACGCGGTCGCGGTGCTGAGGGCCCCGGGAGCGGCCGTGGATAGCATTAGCCTGGACGAGCTGCGACATGCGCTGACCGGTCAGGGGGCCACCCGCGTGTTCTTCGATGATGCCCGCGGCGGCGTGCTCCGCACCGCAGTGGATTCGCTCCTCGATGGGCGTGCCGATGCGCTCCGTAACGTGGCCGTGGTCTCCGACATGGATTCCCTGCTCCAACGGCTCGCACGAACACCGGATGCCATCGCCCTTATCGCCTTCGCCCACCTCAGCGACCTGGACGATCCCGCTTGCCGGTCGATCCGCGACCGGGCCACCCTGTGCCGGGTCTACGACCAAGGTGTGGCCACACTGCCCAACCAAAGCAACCTGGCCGATGGCCGATACCCGCTGCGACGCAAGTTCTACGCCGTGCTCAAGGAGGGTAAAACAGGCCTTGGCACTGGTTTTGTTTCCTTTGTAGCTGGCCATAAGGGCCAGCGGATCATCCTCAAGACCGGGCTCGCACCACAGACCGTTCCGGGCCGCGATGTGGAGCTGGTCACCAACTAAGAATATGAAGCAGAACATCTTCCGTAACACCTTGCTGCTCAGCATGCTCCTGGGGGCGTCTGGCGCATACGCACAAACCATCGCCGAGGCCATCGCGCTCACCGAAAGCGAACGCTTCGAGAAGGCCGGTACCACACTACGGCAATGGCTGTCCACCAACCCCACGGATGGCGAAGCTTGGTTCTACCTGGGCGAGAACTATTTCGAGAACGACCGGGAGGACTCGGCCGCCTACTGCTACGACCGCGGGGTGGAGGTGAACCCCCGCCAACCCCTGAACCATGTGGGGCAGGGTAAGGTCCTTTGGGCCAAAGGACAGCAGGCCCAGGCCGTCGCCAAGTTCACCGAGGCCCTGGCCATCGCCACGGACAAGGCCAACAAGTTCAGCAAGAAGGTGCAGGCGCAGACCAACCGCGAGGTGGCCGAGGGCTATGCCACGGGCAACAACAAGGACCTGCCGAAGGCCATGCAACACGTGGATGCCGCCATCGCCCTGGATGCCACCGACCCCGAGGCGCAGATCCTCAAGGGCGATATCCTGTGGGAGCAGAACCCTGCTGATGCCTCGCAACCCATCGCGTTCTACAAGAAGGCCTCCGA
Organism: Flavobacteriales bacterium; assembly: GCA_008016945.1. The sequence goes on along the minus strand of SSGN01000046.1, from coordinate 3,131 downwards.
CCTACGCACCACCAGCGCCAAGCCGGTGGCCCGTCGTGGACTCGTATACCACCGCGCCAAGAACTTCGATGCCGCTATCGCCGAGTACGACAAGGCCATTGGGATCGAACCGGGTTTCGCCCCCGCATACCGCGGGCGTGCCGAATCGTACTTCGCGAAGCGCGATTTCCCCAAAGCCAAGGCCGATTACGACGAATACCTGAAGCTCAACTCCGGAAGCCAGAGCGCCATGGTCCGGTACGCACAGTTCCTTTACCTGGTACAGGATTATAAGCGATCGCTCGACCTGATCGCCAAACTGGAACAAGCCGGGGTGGACAACAATACCCTGCTCCGCATCAAAGGCTACGACCAGGTGGAACTGAAGGATTCGGTGAACGCCTTGGCCACCCTCGATGCCTACTTCGCGAAACAACCCGCCGAGAAGGTGGTGCCCAGCGACCTGCAGTACTATGGTCGCGCCGTGGCCCTGCTCGGCAACGATTCGCTCGCCGGGGAGAAGGTGATGGCCGCTGCTGCCATGCCCAACGCTGATCCCGACCTGTACATGGAAGCCGGGACCTACTTCCAGAAGGCCAAACGCTTCGATCGTGCCGTGGCCGCCTACCAGGCGAAGACCAATTCCTCCAAGGTGGTGGTGAACGACTGGTATTACCTGGGCGGCGCGGCGCAGAAGGCCGGAGAATATGCCGTGGCCGATATGGCCTGGACCAAGTACATCGAGCGGATGCCCAACGTGTACAATGGGCACATGGGCCGCGCACGGGCTCAGGTGGGCCTCGATCCCGACAAGACCACCTGGCAGGCCAAGCCGCACTTCGAAGAAGCCCTGCGTAAGATGAAGCCCGAGGAGATCACCGGTAAATATGCCCGGGAGGCCGAGGAGGCGATGTTCTTCCTCGCGTTCGAAGCCTTCTATCACACCAAGGACATGCCTGTGGCCAAGTGCTGGTTCCAGAAGGTGAAGGACCTGAACACCGGTACCGAACGCACCAAACAATCCAGCGATATGCTGTTGAGCAAGGAGCTGAAGGATGTGACGGCCGGCGCGTGCGAGCTTCAGTGAGCATTCCCTACCATGGAGGAAGGGGGCTTCGGCCCCCTTCTTTTTTCTCCCGGTGTCCGGCGCCCGCTGGTGGCATCATTGCCTATGAAGGTGTTGCGGTTCACCTGGCCCCGACTACATTGTGCTCCCGCTCACGCCCACGATGCGCCTGCTGCGAAAGAAACCCCTGGACCGAACCGCCGCCTCCGAAGGGGAGATCCATGGGGGCCATACGCTCGGGCGGCACCTGAGCGCGCGCGATCTCACGTTCTTCGGTATCGCGGCCATCATCGGTGCAGGCAGCTTCAGCAGCATGGGCCAAGCCTGTTTCGCTGGAGGTCCCGGGGTGGTCCTGCTTTTCGTGATGTGCGGGGTGGCCTGCGGATTCACCGCGCTGTGCTATGCCGAGTTCGCGGCCCGTGTTCCCGCCAGCGGAAGCGCCTACACCTACGCTTACGTCAGCTTCGGTGAGCTCTTCGCCTGGATCATCGGCTGGGCGCTCATCATGGAGTACAGCATCGGCAACATCTACGTGGCCTTCAGCTGGAGCGGCTATTTCACCAACCTGCTCGAGGGCCTCGGGCTGCATCTGCCCGATTGGCTCACCATCAACTACCGCAGCGCCAGCAGGGCGTTCGCGGAAGGCGTGCCCGGCGAGGGCCTTTCCGCTTGGAACACGGCACCCATCCTCGGCGGGCTCCGCATCATCTTCGATCTACCGGCGGTGGCCATCAATGCACTGATCACCGCCTTGGTCTTCGTGGGCGTGAAGGAAAGCCGCAATGTGAGCAATGCCATGGTGGTGGTGAAGCTCGCCATCATCCTGCTCGTGGTGGTGGTGGGTGCGGCTTATGTGGACATCGAGAACTGGACCCCCTTCCTGCCCAATGGCTTCGGTGGGGTCATGGCCGGTGTTAGCGCCGTGTTCTTCGCTTACATCGGGTTCGATGCGGTGAGCACCCTGGCCGAAGAGGCGCGCGACCCACAGCGCGATCTGCCCCGGGGCATGCTGTGGTCGTTGGTCATCTGCACCTCCGTGTACGTGGTGCTCGCCTTGGTGCTTACCGGCATGGTCCCATGGTCGTCGTTGGGGGTGAGCGACCCCCTGGCCGAGGTGTTCCGGCTGCGCGAGGTGAAATGGATGCTCTACATCGTGAGCATCGCGGCCGTGGTGGCCATGACCAGTGTGATGCTCGTGTTCCAGTTGGGCCAGCCCCGCATCTGGATGAGCATGAGCCGCGACGGCCTGTTGCCGAAGAAGTTCGCCAGCATTCACCCGAAGTACCGGACTCCCGGTTTCAGCACCATCATCACCGGCCTGGTCGTGGGCCTGCCCATCTTCTTCACCGACGAGAACTTCATCCTCGATTTCACCAGCATCGGTACGTTGTTCGCCTTCGTGCTCGTGTGCGGCGGTGTTCTCCTGCTACCGAGGCGGGCCCGGGAGAAAGGGCGTTTCCACCTCCCTTACCTGAACAGTCGGTGGGTGGCACCCGCGCTTTTGCTGGCCACCGTGGCACTGGTACTGGGCGCCATTCCTGACTACTTTCCGGGTCTGCTTGGGGGCGTGGAGGGAGTTGATCCGAGCATTCCGGGATCGATCTTCTGGGTACTGGCGTTGGTGGTCACGGTATTGGCTCATGTGAAGCAATGGTCCCTGATCCCTGTGCTGGGCCTGCTCTCCTGCTGTTACCTGCTCACGGGCATGGCCCTGAGCAACTGGATCTGGTTCGGTGTCTGGCTGGTCATCGGCCTGGTGTGCTATTTCGCCTACGGGTACCACAAGAGCAAGTTGAACCACGACCAACGATCGGGGACCGAACCCGTTCCCCCCCGCCCATGATGTCCAAGAACAACCGCCTCACCATCTGGATCCTCGTCGCCATGCTGGCGGGCATCATCCTGGGCTATGCCATGCATACCGGCATGGAAGAGGTCGCTCGGCGGGAGGTGGCCGACAACCTGAAGATCCTTACCGACATCTTCCTCCGGCTGGTGAAGATGATCATCGCGCCACTGGTGTTCAGCACCCTGGTGGTGGGTATCGCCAAGATCGGCGACATGAAGACCGTGGGCCGGGTGGGGG
>SSGN01000100.1 GCA_008016945.1 Flavobacteriales bacterium | reverse complement strand
GCCGTCGGCGATGCGGTAGGTGCGGGCCGAGCGCCAGGCCATGCGGATCATGAGGCCGCCGTAGTGGCCCCAGTCGGCCGGCCACCAGGGCTGGCTGTCGGTCATCAGCGCCTTGAGGTCCTCCTTGAGCGCTGCGACGTCGAGCTTCTTGAGCTCCTCGCGGTAGTCGAAGTCCGGCCCCAGCGGGTTCGTCTTGCGGTCGTGCTGGTGCAGGATGTCCAGGTTCAGCGTCTTCGGCCACCACTGGCGCATCGTCTCTGCGGAGGTTGCGCCGCCGTGCATTACCGGGCAGCGCCCGCCGTTGTTCGTGCCATTTGCGTTCGTAGCCATTTTCGTTCTCCTGACTGAGGATGTTGATGAAACCGGTCCGGGCAGCGTGTCCTGATCGAACGGAACCGCGCCGCGGTTCGTGCCAGCTCAATACGTCTCTGCGATGAGCGCGAGCATTTCGACCCAGATGCCCGAGCACATTCCGCCATCTGACTGCATGACTACCTCGCTTTCCCGCTTTGCATTGGCGTTGCTGCTGAACTGGAGTCTAGGCCGGGACTTTTCATATATGAATTGAATTGTTTATATCGCAGTGATAGCCATTGGCAATTAAGCTGCGCTCGCGAACGGCCATGTAGAATCCTCATATCGTGCGATGCCTACCCCGCAACAGAACGGCGTGAGGCGGGCAAGCTTCCGGGGATCACCTGCGTGACAAACAACCCTTATCCTGCGCTTGCCGATCGGGCGTGGAGCCACCTCGCCGCCACCTGCCGCTTCGTCATCGTGCTGCTCACCCTTGCGATGTCGACAGCCGTTCCCACCGCGAACGCCGCCGGCGTGCACGACCATGACCATCCGCGCGTCCTCGTCGTGCACTCCTACCACGAAGGACTGCCGTGGACCGACGCCGTACAGCGCGGTTTCAGGGAAAGCCTCGGTGAGCAGGCGGAGCATCTCAATCTCTATTTCGAGTACCTCGATGCACTGCGCACCGCCGGTACGGGTCCCCGCGCCGAGGAAGCGTTCGTGCAGCGCGTCGTCGAGCGCTATCGGCCGCTCGACCTCGATATCCTGGTCGCCACGGATGATCCCGCCTACAACCTCCTGCGTGCGATCCGCGACCGACTTGCGCCGGGAAAGCCGATCCTCTTTGCCGGCGTCAATAACATCAGGGAAGAGAACCTGATCGGCGTTGAAGGTGTAGCGGGCATCGCGGAAACCCCGGATTTCACCGCCACACTGGCGCTCATGCAGCGCCTGCACCCGGACCGCAAGAAGCTGTATGTCATCGGCGACACGACCAGGACATTCGCGTCGAATCTGGCGGCACTGGAGACGGCGAACGCTACCCTGCCCGCGCCCTTCGACATGACCATCGTCGCCCGCCAGAAGCTGGACGATGTACGTGCGCAAATGGCCAACATTCCGGGCGATGCGCTCATCTTCCTGATGGGACGACCGCAGGATGATCGCGGCAATCTCGTCACGGGCCCCGAGGTCGCACGCCTGCTGAGCGGCACGACGACACAGCCGATCTATACCGGCTGGGATTTCTTCCTTGGCCACGGCGTCGTCGGCGGCATGATGGTTTCCGCCGGCGAACAAGGCAGGGTGCTGGCGGAACTGCTGACGCGCCTCGCGCGGGGTGAGCCGCTCACCCGCCTGCCACGGCTGACGCCCAGCCCGAACCGCTTCGCCTTCGACCATGTGCAACTGCAGCGTTTCAATATCGCCCCCGGTGCGCTCCCCGGCGGGTCGCTGATCGTCAACCGCCCGCCGCAGGTCTGGGAGGCTTATCCGAAAACCTTCGTCTCCATCGTCGCGATATTCATCCTGCTGCTGGCCCTGCTCGGCTTTCTCGCCTTCCACATGAAGGTGAAGCGTCGGGCAGCGGCCGAGGTCGAACGGGAATTGACGCTGATGCAGGCGATGATGGATGCAGCGCCCTACCCGATGTTCTTCAAGGACACCGCGCTGATCTACCAGCGCGTCAACGATGCCTTCCTCGATTTTCTCGGGAAGACGCGCGAGACCGTGGTAGGCGCCTCGCTCAACGCCGTTGCCGATGACCAGCACGCCGAAATCTATCGCAACAGGGATCTCGAGCTGCTGTCCGGCAACGGGCAGCAGATCTATGAGGCCCAGGTCGTCGCTGCCGACGGCAGCATTCGCGATGTCATCTTCCACAAGGCCGTCGTACAGGGCGCGAACGGCTCGGCAGAAGGTATCGTCGGCGCCATGCTGGATGTAACGCACATGCGCCGGATCGAGGCTGACCTGCGTACGCTCAACCAGAACCTCGAAACCCGCGTCACCGAGCGTACCGGCGAACTGGCGCGTGCCAATACAGAACTCGAGCGCACCATCGATTCCCTGTCGCTCGCGCAGGATGAACTCACCCGCCAGGAGCGCCTGTCGTCGCTCGGTTCCATGGTGGCCGGTGTCGCACACGAACTGAACACGCCGATCGGCAACAGCCTCACCGTTGCCACCACCCTGCAGGATGCGGTTTCCAACCTGACGCAGGAAGTCGCCAGCGGGACACTGCGGCGCTCGACACTCAACGACTTTTCGACCCGCTGCATGGACGCCTCTGACATGCTGGTGCGCAATCTCGAGCGCGCGGCCAGGCTGATCAGCAACTTCAAGGAAGTCGCCGTCGACCAGACCAGTGACCGGCGACGCCGCTTTGCGCTCGCAGACTGCATCGATGAAATCGTGCAGACCTTCGAGGCCGGGGCACCCGGTGCGCATCCTCGTATCGCTGTCGACATCCCGCCCGGTATCGCGCTCGAAAGTTATCCGGGCGCATTGGGCCAGATCCTGCTCAACCTGCTGGAGAACGCCCGCTGCCATGCCTTTTCGGGCATACCGATGGGCGAAGTGAGGATTGCTGCAACGATGGTCAACGAAGAGTCCGTTCGCATCAGCATCGGCGACAACGGGCGGGGAATCCCCGCCAGCGACCTCACGCGCATTTTCGACCCCTTCTTCACGACCCGCCTCGGGCAGGGCGGCAGCGGCCTCGGATTATCGATCGTCTATCGTCTGGCCACACAGACACTTGGCGGCCGCATCCGCGTCAGCAGCGACTCGGGGCGCGGCACGATGTTCGTGCTCGACCTGCCGCTGAAAGCCCCCATGCAGGAGCACGATACGCCGGATGTGTGCGAAGCCCAGGCCGATATGGCCGACGCCCCGCCAGCAAGCACCCGGGCTGCAGAAATGCCGCTCTACAAACGGGATGACCTGCTCGATATCCGCGAACTGGTCGAAGCGAATGCCGCGGGCCTGGCCGCCAGCAACGCACTCGATGGCGATCGCCGGCGCATCCGCCAGGCCTTCGACGCACTGGATGCCGCCTTCGTCACCGACGACCTGGAATCCCAGATCGAACGCGACCTCGCCTTCCACATGAGCATCATCGAAGCCACGCACGACCCGGCCCTGCGCAAGGTCGGCGACGCCATCATCCAGCTGATGTATGGCCACATCCGGCGCAACCTGAGCGGCCTCACCCCCAACCCGGACCGGCGCAACGCCCTGCGCCAGCAACACCGGATCCTCTTCGACGCAATCATGACGCGCGACGCTGCGGCCGCTTCCGCGGCCGCAGCCGATCACATGCGCTACGTCCGCGAGCAGGGCAAGCTGCCGCTGATCGGCGAAGCCACGGCCTGAGCGGGGCTTCAGACGGCGCCTTAGCCGTCGCATCGGCGCAACAGGAGAGCCTTCCAGTCGCCGGATTTGATCTTTCTCAAACAATAACGATTCTCATTTGATAGAATCGATCGCACTGTACGCACCCCGTACATCGAGCAAGCCAGCAGTCGCCAGCCAGCTCCAACGCACCCCTGGAGACTTTCATGCAACTCGCGCTGCGCCCGCTGGCGGCTGCCCTCGCCGCCCTCTGCACCACCCCTCTCGCTCTCGCCGACACCGCCCTCGCACCGGTCAGCGTCACTGCCAAAGGCTATGAATCCGACACACTGACGACGCCATCCTCCGTCTTCGTCGGCGACGGCGACGAACTGCGCAAATACGGCGCCAACAATCTAGGCGAAGCACTGCGCGGCGAGGTCGGGTTCTCGTCCACCAACGATGGGGCACAGGGCCAGAACCCGGTCATCCGCGGCATCAAGAAGGAAGGGATCGTGCTGCTGGTCGACGGCATGCGTTTCAATTCGGCGCAGCCGCAGGGTGCCATCGCTTCGTTCATGTCACTTGGCCTCGCCGACCGCGTCGAAGCGGTGAAGGGCCCGGCCTCGGTGCTCTACGGCACCGGCGCCATCGGCGGTGCGATCAACATGTTGATGCCGAAGGCACGATTCGAGCCGGGCGCAAAGGCCACCCTCGGCGCCAGTTACGACAGCGCCAGCAAGGGTTTCCGCGGCACTGGCGTCGCCAATCTGTCGCAGGGCGACCATGCGCTGATGCTCGGCACCTCGCTCGCGAACATCGACGACTACAAGGCGCCGGACGGCCGCGTCGATCGCACCGGCTACGACTCGAAATCCTTCATCGGTCAGTACCGTTTCCGCATCGACAGCCAGCAACAGTTGCGCCTGTCGCTGCAGAAACATGAAGACGAGAATGTCTGGTACCCCGGCTCGACGAAGCGCTTCACGCACCCGAATCCCGCCGTCGCGGCGGCCGTGGCCAGCACGACCGTCCACTCACCGGAGCAGGAGCGCACGCTGGCCGAGATCGGATACAGCTACAAGGGAGCGGGCGAGAAACCGCTCAACGTGGATGTTCGCGCCTACCGCCAGGAGATGGAACGCAAGATCTACTCCTGGTCGAACCGCCTGAACCGCGATATCGCGATGACACACGTCACGTTCGAAACCAACGGTTTAGACGCCAAGGCCGACTGGCTGGTGCATCCACAGCACCTGCTGTCCTTCGGCATGAACCTGTGGGAAATGGGCGCCTCGCCGCAGCGCACGATCGCCAACCCGCCGAACACGACCACCTACGTCCGTTCCGACCCCTTCGACGACGGCCGCATCAAGGCCGCCGGCCTCTACCTGCAGGACGACATGCGTTTCGGCAAGCTGAACCTGCTCGCTGCCGGCCGCTATGACAAGGTCTCCGGCTCGGCCGATTCGGTCGCCAACTCGGCCAACCCACTCGGCGCACGCCGCACGACCGGCCTCGACCGCGACGACGGCGCCTTCTCCGGCAGTCTGGGCGCCAGTTACGAGGTCGCACCGCTGTTCCGCCCCTACGCCAGCCTGTCGCGAGGCTTCCGCGCCGGCGAAATGCGCGAACGTTACGAATCCTCGCCGCGCGGCGACGGCTATTACTACGTCGGCGATCCGCAGATCAAGCCGGAAATCTCGACCCAGCTTGAACTCGGTATCAAGGGCCAGAACGACAAATTTGCCTGGTCGGTCGCTGCCTTCCGCAACCAGATCCGCGATTACATGAGCGGCCAGGACATCTCCGGCACCGCCCGCGCCACCGCACTCTGTGGCGCCGCCAACGCCGGCGCCTGCAAGGAAACGGTCAACATCAGCAAGGTCGTCATCGACGGTTTCGAGGCCCAGGGCAAGTGGCAGGCCTGGCAGGGCCAATGGCTGAAAGCCGGCCTCACGATCCTGCGCGGCGAGAATGAAGAACTGAACGAGCCCCTGTTCCAGATGCCCGCCGACGAACTCTCGCTCGGCTGGGAAGGCCATGTCGCCCCGGGCTGGACGGCGGACGTCACCGGCCGCTTCGTGCGCGAGCAGGACCGCGTCGCCACTACCTTCTCGCGCGGCAGCGAGAACAAGACTGCCGGCTTCGCCACTGCCGACCTGGGCGCCACCTACAAGCTGAACAAGCAGCACAGCTTCCGTGTCGCACTGAAGAACGCCTTCGACCGCAAGTACCACGAAGCGCTGACCGAAGGCGTTTCCAACCAGGAAATCCACATGCCCGGCCGTAGCCTCTACGTCTCGTGGAAGGGCGATTTCTGATGCCTGACGCGATTCCCGGCCAAGCGCCGGGTTTCCTCCAACCGACCAGGAATACCGGATGACAATCAATCCTTCCCCCCTGCGCCGGATGCTCGGCGGCTGCCTGACGGTAGCCGCCGTTTTCGCTTCCGCGCTCACCCTTGCCACCCCTCCCGCCATCGCCGCCGAAAAACTCCAGAAGCTCACACTCTCCGGCCCCTTCGCTGCCGTCTCCTACCCGCTGATCCACATGGCGGAAAGCGGTGCGCTGAAGGATCTCGCCGAGACAGTCGACTTCGTGCCGTGGAAGGACCCGGACCAGCTGCGCGTGCTTGCCATCGACGGCAAGAACAAGGTCGACTTCATCGCCATGCCGAGCAACGTCGCCGCCAACCTCTACAACCGCGGCGTCAAATTGCAACTGGTCAACATCTCGACCTGGGGTGTGCTGTGGCTGGTCTCGCGCGACAAATCGCTGAAGACGCTGGAGGATTTCCAAGGCAAGGAAGTGCTGATGCCCTTCCGCGCTGACATGCCGGACATCGTTTTCCAGACGCTGGCCGACAAGGCCGGCCTCGACCCGAAGAAGAACTTCAGGCTGCGTTACGTCGGCACCCCGCTCGACGCGATGCAGTTGTTGATCTCGCGCCAGGCCGACCACGCGCTGCTCTCCGAGCCGGCGGTATCGATGGCGCTCAGGAAAACGAAGTCCTTCCCGGTCAGCGTCATCGCACCGGATCTCTACCGCAGCGTCGACCTGCAACAGGAATGGGGCCGTTTGCTGAAACGCGAGGCACGCATCCCGCAGGCCGGCATCGCCGCGATGGGGCAGGCACTCGCCAATCCGGCGCTGGTGGAACGCTTCCAGCAGGCCTATGCCACTTCGCTCAAGTGGTGCGAGGCGAAGCCGGACGACTGTGGCGCGATGGTGGCGAAGCGCGTCGAGATGCTGAGCGCCGAAGGCGTCGCCGACTCGGTACGCGCCGACAACACCGCCTTCGCCACGGCACAGGAGGCAAAGCCGGAACTGGAATATTTCTTCGCGCAACTACATGCGCGGCAACCAGCGCTGGTTGGCGGCAAGCTTCCGGATGCTGGGTTTTATTACGCACCGAAGAAGTGAACGAGGGCATTCCAACCCTTCGATACGCCCGTTACGCGGGCTACCCAGGGCGAACGGTGGTTTGCCCGGCTCGATCACAACAACGCGCCGTTCGTGGTGAGTAGCCTTGCACAGCAAGGCGTATCGAACCATGAACGGCCTCCCGCCGGAGATTTAACCATGCACCTCCTCCGCGCCTGGCTCGCCGGCATCCCCGCCTACCTGTGGAGCGGCTGGGGCGCCGTCGCCAGCCTGTGCCTGCTGCTCGCCGCCTGGGAAGGCGCCAGCGCCGTCTACGGTGCGCTGATCCTGCCCGACCCCGGCACAGTCTTCACGACGCTTGGCGGCCTGATCGACAGCGGCGCGGCCTGGCCGGAGCTCGCCGTCACCGCCCGCCGCGCAGCGACCGGCCTGCTGCTGGCGATCGCCGCCGGCAGCGCGCTCGGCATGCTCGCCGGCATTTCGATGACGGCATCGATGATGTCACGGCCGCTCGTCACCGTGCTGCTCGGCACGCCACCGATCGCCTGGCTGGTACTGGCCATGCTGTGGTTCGGCGCCAGCGACGGCACGCCGGTATTCACCGTCTTCATCGCCTGCTTCCCGGTGATCTTCGTCGGTGCGCTGCAGGGCACGCGCACACTCGACGGGCACCTGAAGGAAATGGCGACGGTCTACCGGCTGCCGGTGCGCATGAAGCTTTTCGACCTCTACCTGCCGCACGTCGTCTCCTATCTCTTCCCGGCCTGGATCACCGCGCTCGGCACCTCGTGGAAGGTCGTCGTCATGGCCGAACTTCTGGCCTCGGCGGACGGTGTCGGCGCCGCGCTGGCCGTGAGCCGCTCGCACCTCGACACGGCATCGACGCTGGCCTGGATTGCCGCCGTCGTCGGCACGCTGCTGGCCGTCGAATACCTGCTGCTCGAACCGATCAAGCGCGAGCTGGAGAGCTGGCGGAATCAGGAAGCGAAAGTCGCAACATGAGCCGCTCAACCCACGCACTCCGGATCCGCGGCATCAGCCACGCCTACGCGCTGCGCAGCGTCCTCGACAGCATCGACCTCGACCTGCCGGCCGGGCGCACGGTAGCACTGGTCGGCCCCTCGGGCTGCGGCAAGACGACCTTGCTGCATCTCTGCGCCGGGCTTCTGACGGTACAGAAGGGCACACTGGAAAACGGCTTCCTGCGCCCGGCCGTGATGTTCCAGCAACCGCGCCTGCTGCCTTGGAAGACGACGCAAGACAACATCGCGCTCGGTCTGAAGGCGCTTGGCATCCCCGCCGGCGAGCGTCATGAGCGTGCCGCGGCAATGGGCCGCGCCGTCGGCCTCGACGAACTGGCGCTCGGCCAGTTTCCGCACGCACTCTCCGGCGGCATGCAGAGCCGCGCCGCACTGGCCCGCGCGCTGGCGCTAGGCCCCGATCTGCTGTTGATGGACGAGCCATTCTCGGCACTCGACATCGGTTTGAAGGCGCAACTGCATCGCCTGCTGCTCGACCACCAGGCCGCCCACGGGCTCGCCGTGCTGATGATCACACATGACCTGATGGAAGCGGTACGGCTGGCCGATACGCTGCTGGTGATGGCCGCCGAGCCCGGACGCATCGTGCATCGCGTCGAGCTGGCGACGCCGGCGCGCGCACGGGGCGACACCGAGGTGTACCAGACCACTGCCCGCCTGCTGCAGCACCCGGCGGTCTGCGCGAGCTTCGGGCTGGCGGCGCCGCGCACCGTTGAGAGCGACGGCAGCTGTAGAGGCAACAACGGCAGCTGTGCCGTCATCCCGTTGAACAGCTGTGGCGAAGAAGGCTCGACCTGCGCCACCCCTGAGCCACGCAAGAAAGGTTTTTCGTGCTGAAGCGCAACCCGACCGCCCTCGCCCATCCGCTCTGGCTGTGCGGCTTCCGCCCCTTCTTCCTCGCCGCGGCGATCTCCGCCGTCGGTCTGATCGCCTTATGGAGCGCCTTTCTGGGGCATGGGCTACTGCTTCCTCGCGTGCCGGGCGGCCCCTTCGTCTGGCATGCGCACGAGCTGCTGTTCGGCTTCGCGCTCGCCGCCGTGGCGGGCTTCGCGCTGACCGCGATTCCCGAATTCACCGGCACGGCCGCGGTGCCGGCACGGCCGGTGCGCCTCCTCGCCGGACTCTGGCTGCTTGGCCGCGCCAGCTTCTGGCTAAGTGGGGTGAATTCGGGTTGGCTCGGCACACCGGCACTCGCCGTCGCCGGTTTCGCGCATCTCGCACTGGTTGCCGGCCTCGTCGCGTTGCTCGCGCCACGCCTCCTCGCCGACCCGGAGAAGCAGCACCGCTCCTTCCTCTGGGCGCTCGCGACCTTCGGGTTCGTGATCGCCGGCTTCTACACCGATGCCCTCCTCGGCAACGCTCCTGTACGCTGGCTGCACGCATCGATCGGCCTGCTGATGATCCTCATCGTGCTGGCGCTCTCGCGCATCTCGATGCGCATCGTCAATGCCGCGCTGGAGGAGCGCAACGAAAGCCCCGACTACCGCGCCCGGCCGCCGAAGCGCAACCTGGCCATCGTCTGCATCGCCGCCTACACCGCCGCCGAATTCCTCGCCCCCGGCGCCCGCCTCGGTGGCTGGCTGGCGCTCGCCGCCGCCGCCGCGCTGTGCCACCTGCAGAGCGACTGGCACGTCGGCCGCGCACTGTTCCGCCGCTGGCCGCTGATGCTCTTTGCCGTCTACGTGCTGATGGCCGCCGGTTACGGCCTGATCGGCTTTGCGCTGCTCACCGGCAGCGATGGCATCTCCGCCGGTCGCCATCTGCTCACCGTCGGCGCCATCGGCCTTTCCATCTACATGGTGCTCAATATCGCCGGCCGCATGCACTGTGGCCGCGAACTCGACGAACGGCCGTGGGTGCCCCTGGGCGCCACCGTGCTCTTCGCCGCTGCCGTCCTGCGCGCGGCGACGGCGCTGCCCGGTGCGCCGGTGAATTTTCTGCTGGCGCTCTCCTCGCTGCTCTGGATCAGCGTCTTCGCCGTCTGGCTGTGGCACATGGCCCCGCTGCTCGCCGGCCCGCGTACGGACGGCGGTACGGGCTGCGAGGGAATTATCGAGATTTCGACGACGGCGAATCAGGGCTGACCGGCGAAACGCCCTCTGCACGCCCCGCGGTATCCACCGCACGATCGAAGCTCGACACCCCGGCATTCTTCACGAACACGCAGCGCTTGCCGGTCCGCTTGCAGTGTTCCTTCACACGCCAGTAGGCGTTGTGGCTGATACAGCCAGCCTGGCAGATGACGATGTCGGCGGCGGCGACGACGCTGTCGATACGGTGCGGGCTTTCTTCCAGGCCACCGTCGTGGTGCAGGAATTCGCCACCGGATTGCTCGACGATCTCACGATAGGAACGCAAGGAACCGGAGCGGCCACCGACGCAGAGCACGCGCTTGCAGCACAGGCCCGGCCCGGCGAGATCATCGTCGAGATCCGTGGCACCGCGTTCGAGCGCGCCGATGGCTTCATCCGCCAGGCGCACGATCTCGCGCTGGCGCTCGACTTCGCGTTCGAGCAGTGCGTTGCGCTGGCGCATCGCCTCTGCCTGCATTTCGAGCGACGCAATGCGCCGCAGCAGCTGCTGTGACTGGCGCAGATCGGGAAGTTCTTCGTGCAGGCGCTGCAGTTCACGCGCCAGGCGATCGCCACTCGCGGTGACCGCAGTCAGTTCGGCACGCAGCGCCGCCGTCTCCTGCTCGCAGGCTCGCTGCGCATCAGCTTTTTCTTGACGGGCCTCAGCCAGCGCCGCATTCGCAACCGCCAGCTGGCGGCGCAGCGCCTGCGTCTCGCCATGCAGGCCCTGCAGCATCTTCAGATCGGCGCGCGTACCCGAGCCAAGCTGGTGTTGCAGCATGTGGATGTCGCCGTAGATTTCCTGCTCCAGTTCGGCCGTCAGCGCCGGATGCGTCCAGCAGGCCCACAGCAGGCCGGGCACGCCGATGCCATCGGCGCAGCCGCGCCGCCATGCCGCGCGCAATAGGGCTTCGTCGCGCACGCCATGCAGGGATTTCACGGCCATGCGATAGCGCTGTTCAAGCGTCCGCTGCAACAGTTCGGCCAGGCGGCTGCGCTGCTCGCAGTTGCCGACTGCAGTGGTATGCAACAGGTAATCGCTGGTATCGGCAGGAAAATGCATCACCTTGCGCATCAGCGCACGCAGCTCGTCGCAGGAAAAGCAGACCCCGATCAGCGGGCAATGCGTGCGATGCGGCAACTCCCAGAGACGGCGACGGCGCGAGCTTCCGCCGGCAGCGCCCTCCGTCACGATCTGCGGCGACGGATCGGCGTAGACGCCGGTGGCAAGGCGAATGGCCTGCGAGAGACTGCCGGCGACATTAAACGGCAGGTTCGACATGCTCGCCTCCCTGCCGCACCGTAATCCCGAGCAGGGCATCATGGCGACAGCGCGCCAGCTCGCGGGCCATCCCGTCGCGTTCGCGCGCCAGGCGCTGCCGCTCCGCCTCGCTCAGGCCAAGCACCTTCTCCAGCACTACCGCCCGTCGCGAGTCTTCGACCAGACGCGCATTCGCTTCGGAGAGCGCCATCAGCTTGCGGCCAAGATCGACGATGACCGCGCCCGTCGCATAGCGCTCGATCTGCTGCGCCTGCCGTTCGCAAATTGCCCGCAGGCGGTCAGTTTCGGCGTGCAGCGCCATGATCCG
>SSGN01000158.1 GCA_008016945.1 Flavobacteriales bacterium | reverse complement strand
CTCCAACGGACAAGCGCAAGAAGGGGGCTTCTACCTGTACGGTGGTGCGTTGATCACCCTTCCCACCACACCCATGTATGCGTACGAAAGCAACACCGCAGGCCGCCGCCTGGGGGCCGCTGTTGCCGGGATCGGCGATGCCAATGGCGATGGATACTACGACGTGGCCATCGGAGCACCGAACGCCAGTTGGCCCGAAGCATCGGAAGGCGTGGTGTACATCTTCTATGGCGCCCCCGTTCCGAGCGGAGTGCTGGTATCGACCGTACTGCACAGCAACACGGCCAATGCCCGGATGGGCAGTAGCGTGGCCGAAGCCGGCGATGTGAACGGCGATGGATACGCCGACCTGATCACCGGTGCCCCCGGCGTGTCCAATGGGGAAGCGGGCGAAGGCCGGGCGTGGCTCTTCCTCGGTAGTGCCGCGGGCCTCAACATCGCCAACAATACCATCCTGGAACCCAACGTGGCCAACGAAGCCTTCGGGAGTGCGGTGGCCGGGGGGGGCGACGTGGATGGCGATGGCTACAGCGATGTCCTCGTGGGATCACCGACCAGTGCGTCGAACCAAGGCACGGTGCGCCTCTTCCGAGGCAACAACGCGCTCGCCTACAACCGCCTCACCCGGCAGTACATGTTCGACCTGGTCAATCCATTGGCCACCAACAGCATGGATTTCGACGACCACTACTTCTTCGGCATCGGACACCGTGCGCGCAGCCCGATCCAACGCACGCCCGGCAGACTGCGTTGGGAGGTGGTGCATGAAGGACAGCCCTTCTCCGGAAGCCCCATCACGAACAGTGTCTCCTCTTCGGCCATGAGCGCTACCTATACCGACCTCGGCCTGGCCGGTGTGGAGATCAAGGAGGTGGTGACCAAGATCCCCAGCCGTTACCGGAACAAGTGGCGCGTGCGTGTGGAATACCCCATGCATCGCTCCATCGATGGGCAACGCTTCAGCCGTTGGTTCTACGGATACGCCTCCGGCGTGGGCGATATCGGTGTACTTCCCGTAACGCTCACCACCTTCACCGGGAGCGCACGTATGGAAGGTAATCTGTTGGGGTGGTCCACCGGATCCGAACGGAACAGCGCATACTTCATCGTGGAGCGTGGCGCCAATGGTTTGGATTTCGGTCCGATCGGGACCGTGGAGGCGGCAGGCGAGAGCAGCACCTTGCGTTCCTACGAGCTCTTGGACACCAACGCACCGGAGGGTATCTCCTACTACCGGCTTCGCATGGTGGATCGCACCGGTGCCGAGGAGCTTTCCGACATCGTGGTGGTGGTACGCGACCAGAAGTCCGTGGTGATATTCCCCGTCCCTGTGGACGATGCGATCCATTGGAGCACCACGGATGGGAGCATCACACACTTGATCGTGCGCGATGCCTTGGGCCGCATCGTGGTCGATGCCATGACCGAAGGCCACATGTACCAAGGGGCCGATCTCGGACAGCTTGCTTCGGGCAGCTACGCCCTGCTGCTACTCAATGCCAACGGCGCACCGGTGGCACGAGCCCGCTTCCTCAAGCGTTAGGCCCCGATCGTCCGCTGGCAAGCCGCCAAGAGCTTCTTCGCGTTCTCCGTGGTGTCCGACTCGGCGTACACCCGCAGCACCGGCTCGGTGCCACTGGCCCGGATCATGATCCACTGCTCCTTGTCCAGGTGGAACTTGTGCCCGTCGATGGTCTCCACCGAGCGCACCGGCCACTCCCCGAAGGCCTGGTAGGCCCCATCGTTGCAGCCCTTCAGCACCTGCTGCTTCAAGCCTTCGCTGATATGCAGGTCGGAACGTTCGTACTTGAAGGCCCCCACGATGGCGTACACTTCATCGATCAGGTCATCGAGGCTCTTGCCGCTCTTGGCCATGAACTCCCAGATGGTGAGGCCCATCCAGATACCATCGCGCTCGGGAATGTGCCCTTTGATCGCGATGCCACCGCTCTCCTCACCGCCCAGCAGCACATCCTCGTTGATCATGATGCCGCAGATCCACTTGAATCCGATCTTGGTCACCTGGTATTCGAGCCCGTAGTGCTCACAGAGCTTCTTCACCTTCGGCGTTGTGCTCACCGCCACCACCACTTTCCCGGTGAATTTCTTGTACTTCACCAGGTAGTGGATCAGCAACAGGATGATGTGGTGCGAGTCGATGAACTCGCCCTTGCTATTGTACAGGCCGATCCGGTCGGCATCGCCATCGGTGGCCAGGCCGCAATCGATCCCACCTGCCTTGATCAAGGCGCTGAACTCCTGTAGGTTCTTGTGGATAGGCTCCGGTGCCTGCCCCATGAACGACGGGTTGTGCTCGCAATGCAGCTTCACCGCATCGGGCAGGATCCGCTTGACCACGTTCTGGCCGGCTCCGTACATGGCATCGTAGCCCCAACGCAACCCGCTCGTGCGAATGGCCTTCATGTCGAAGTTGGCCTCCACGTGTTGCACATACATCGTCTCCAGGTCGATATCCTTCACCAGCCCATCGGCCTTCGCTTTCTTCAGGTCGATGTTGGCGAGATCCACGCCATGCGCATCCGGGATGATATCCTCCACTTCTTGCACGTGCTCGGGGATCAGCGGTCCGCCGTAGATGCCTTTCAGTTTGTACCCGTTGTAGCTCGGCGGGTTGTGGCTGGCCGTGAGGATCACCCCCATCGCGCTCTTCGTATTGAAGGCACCGAGGCTCACCATCGGCGTGCTCACGAAGCCTTTCGCCAAATGAACGGTTATGCCGTTGCTCACGAACACCTTGGTCGCCGTCTCGGCGAACAGCTCACCGGCGAACCGGCAATCGTGCCCCACCACGATGCTGGGCGTGCCCGGGAAGTTCTTCTTCACCCATTGCGCCACGGCCACGCTCACCCGCGCCACATTATCCACGGTGAAATCATCGGCGATGATCGCACGCCAGCCGTCGGTTCCGAACTTGATCTTGGTCATTCCTTTGAAAATGAAGATGCGAAAGTACTGAGGAGGGGTGAAAGTGATAGGATCGCGCAAAGAGCGTGATCGTCAGCAGGTAGGCAGGTTAGCAGTAGGCAGTAGGTGGCCGGCTATGTTCTGTGGTAAGCCGAACCGCTCAAAGGCACCGACGCGCTTCGGTTTCATGCGGTGGCCTTAGGTGCCATACAGCCTGCTGCTGACCGCCTACTGCCTACTGCCAACTGCGGCATCCCCTACCGCATGATCCCCCGGCGATCCAACGCCCGCTGGTACTTGCGTGCGTACACCAGATGCTGATCGTAGGTCTTCGCGAAATCCGAATAGCCGCTGAGGTCGGCACGGGCACAGAAGTACAGATAATCATGCTCTTCGGCATCGAGCACGGCATCGATCATGCTTGTTTCAGGCATGTTGATGGGGCCTGGCGGCAGGCCAGTATGCTTGTAGGTGTTGTACGGCGACACCACCTCCTTGTCCACGCTCAGCACACGATTGATGTCGTCCGCGCCCAAAGCGAACTTCAGCGTGGGATCGGCCTGCAACGGCATGCCGATGCGCAACCGGTTCAGGTACACCCCGGCTATCCTCGCCGCATCGGACCGCTTCACGGTCTCTGCCTGCACGATGGAGGCCAGGGTGACCACCTCCACCGGTGAGAGATCCAGCCGTTCGGCCTTGCCCCTCCGCGCTTCGGTCCAGAAAGCACCGTGCTCCTTCGTCATCCGATCGATGAACTGTTCCGGCGTGGTGGTCCACCAGAACTCGTAGGTATTGGGCACGAAGGCGGCGATGAACGTTTCCGGTGCATACCCTGCACGGCGTTGCAGGTCCACATCGGTAAGCGCCCGCGCGAAGGCCAGGGAATCGGGCTCCAACACCTGGCCGAGCTTACCGGCCAGTTCCGGCAGCCGTCGTATCCCGTTGAAGGTGACCCGCACCGGTTCCTGCTCGCCCGACCGCAGCATGTTCACCATCGCGTTCATCGTCATGCCGTGCGCTATCCGGTAACGCCCGGGCTTCACCCGCTCTCCATATTTCTTCTTCACGCACAACCACCGAAAGGCCCGTTCATCGCCGACCGCACCCACGGCCTGCAGGCTGTCCACCACCTGGTCCAGATCGGCACCACGCGGGATGTAGAGCACTTTGCTTGTTTCTTCGAAGGTCGTGGCCGACCCCACCACCTTGCGCCACCCCCACACCCCGGCCGATCCGGCCAGCAGCAAGACCAGCAGCAGCCCCCCTCCGATGATGCGTCCACGCTTGGCCATGGCTCAGAGATCGATGGTACCTTGGAAAACGTGGGCCACGGGCCCCAGGAGGCGTACGCCCTGGTAGCCTCCTGCTGCGGTGCGTTGGGCTTCCACCACCAGGCTGCCTCCCGGGGCATGCACACGAACGGGGGCCTGCACCTGGCCGCGCGCCAGCGCGCTCAACGCCGCGGCAACCACGCCGGTGCCACAACTGAGGGTCTCCGCCTCCACACCGCGCTCATACGTCCGCATCCACACCGCGCCATCGCGCACGGCAAGGAAGTTGACATTGGTCCCCCCTGGTGCATGTTCCGGCGCATAGCGACGGCGTGGCCCCTCTTGCATGATGTCCACCGCCGCAGGATCCGCGACCCAGACCAGTTCATGTGGCGAACCATTGTCGATCTGGTCCACCAGCTCCGCGCGCCGATGCACCGCACCCACATCGCGCAGGGTGATGGCCACCTCACCATTGTGCCATGTACCGCGATGCACACCATCCGTCGCGGTGAACGTCGCAACCGACGCATCACCGTTCATCCGGCTCCACGCAGCGAAGGCACATCGGCTGCCGTTACCACAGAAGCTCCGGCTCGCATCGGGATTGAAGAACTCCATGTGGAAGTCCGTCCCGGCTTGACGCGAGGCCTGGATCAGGATCAACCCATCGCTACCGATGCCGAAATGCCGATCGCACATCCGGCGTACCACCTTCTCCTCCGCCGGGAAAAAACCCATCCGATCGTCCACGACGATGAAGTCGTTGCCCGTTCCATGCCATTTGGCGAAGTGCAGTTCCATCGGTGTCAAATATCGGTAGTCGTTGGTGCTCCATGACATTCACCAGCAAGACATAACGCACGGAACCGCCGCGTACCGACTGGACTCGTTCCATTCAAGTCGCTCGTAGTGCGACCGTGGGTCCGGCACGTGGTTGTGGCGGGGTGTTCCCGATCAACAATTCTTAACGCGCCAACCCGACACGAAAGGCCTGTCAACGCGTTCCAAAGCCAACACCGGTACGAACTTTGAACCTCCGGCCGACACACATCATCCCGATCGAAAAATGAAACGTGCAATCGGATACTTCGCCATGGGCCTCGCTGGCGCACTGCTCGCGCTCGGAGGCCATGAAATGCTGAATGGAAAAGCCGAACCAGGAACCAGCACCACCCTACAGCCCTCCACACCGGTCCGCTATGTGAACCTGCCCGGCCCGAACGGCGCCACCACCACGGCCGTGGATTTCACCGGTGCCGCTGAAAGCACCCTGAACGCCGTGGTCCATGTGACCACGGAGACCGCCGTGAACGTACATGACCCCTTCGCCGACTTCTTCTGGGGCTACCGTGCACCACAGCAGCAACAGCAGCTTCGCCAAGGAGCGGGCAGCGGGGTGATCATCAGCAGCGACGGATACATCGTCACCAACAACCACGTGATCGAAGGCGCAGACAAGATCCAGGTGCACCTGAACGACCGGCAGACCTTCGAAGGCAAGGTGGTCGGCCGGGACCCCAGCACCGACCTCGCCTTGCTGAAGATCGATGCCAATGATCTGGCGACCGTACCGTATGGGAACAGTGACGACCTACGTGTAGGCGAATGGGTATTGGCCGTAGGCAACCCGATGAACCTGACCAGCACCGTTACGGCGGGGATCGTGAGCGCTAAAGCCCGCAACATCAACCTGCTCCAGTACGATGCGGCGCGGGACATCATTCCCCTGGAGTCGTTCATCCAGACCGATGCGGCCGTGAACCCCGGGAACAGCGGTGGTGCGCTCGTGGATGCGTCAGGCCAGCTGATGGGGATCAACAGCGCGATCGCCAGCACCACCGGAGCCTACTCCGGCTACAGCTTCGCCATCCCCAGCAACATCGTTCGGAAGGTGGCCAGCGACCTGCTCGAGTTCGGCAGTGTACAGCGGGCCTATATCGGTGTGAGCATCCGCGACATGGACCAGAAACTGGCCGACGAAACGGGCCTTGGCAAGATCAAAGGCGTGTACGTGAACGGCATCACCGATGGTGGCGCCGCCCAACAGGCCGGCATGCAAAGTGGTGACGTGATCACCAAGGTGGGCAACATCGAAGTGAACAACGTGCCTCAACTTCAAGAACAAGTGGGCAAGTTCCGCCCTGGGAACAACGTGCCGGTGACCGTGTTCCGCAAAGGCAAGGAACAAGTGTTCGACATGACCCTTCGTGGCAAGGAGGGCTCCACCGTGGCGTCCGTAACGACCCGTAGCGTCGGATCGGCTACGCTTGGCGCGGAGTTCAGCGCGGTATCCGAGCAGGAGCTGAAAGCGCTTGGGTTGAAGAACGGGGTAAAGGTGAAAGCCGTGAACGGCGGGAAGTTCCGCAGCAGTGGCATCAAGGAGGGTTTCATCATCCACCGGGTCGATCAACAAGACGTGAAGGACCCCGCCCAACTCACCAAACTCCTGGAGAACAAGCGCGGTGGTGTTCTCGTGGAGGGTGTCTACCCCAATGGTGCTCGGGCCTACTACGGCCTGGGCTTGTGAGCCACTCAAGAAAAGATCATGTTCATTGAACGCGATCCAACGGCCACCCCATCGTTCGCTGGAACGCTAACCGCACCGATCGGACCTGCGCTCCAATTCCGCCCGTATCCGCCACGTGACCGCCTGTCCTTCAACCCTTTCACGAACCGATCGACCCATCACGACACCCTCCGCTTGTCCGGTACGGCTCAGGGGTCGTACCTTCGCCGCCCGGCCGGGTGAATGATCACGCCCTCAAGGGATCCGTCACTCTCACTCGCACCCACACTAATAAGATCCTTCGCGCATGGCATCAAGGATGCGTCAGCTCAAGATCACCAAGTCGATCACCAACCGGGAAAGCCAGTCGCTGGACAAGTACCTACAGGAGATCGGCAAAGAAGGCCTGATCACCGCCGATATGGAGGTGGAATTGGCTCGGCGCATCAAAGAAGGTGATGGGCGCGCACTGGAGAAACTCGTGAAAGCCAACCTGCGCTTCGTGGTGTCGGTGGCCAAACAGTACCAGAACCAAGGGCTGAGCCTGCCCGACCTGATCAACGAAGGCAACCTCGGCCTGATCAAAGCAGCTCAACGCTTCGATGAGACCCGCGGCTTCAAGTTCATCTCCTACGCGGTCTGGTGGATCCGTCAAAGCATCCTTCAGGCCTTGGCCGAACAAAGCCGGATCGTACGCCTGCCACTGAACCAGGTCGGCAGCCTCAACAAGATCAACAAGGCCTTCGCCAAGCTTGAGCAGGAGTACGAACGCCCGCCCAGTGCGGACGAATTGGCCACGTTCCTGGACCTGCCCGCCGAAAAGGTGAGCGACACCATGAAGGTGAGCGGAAGGCATATCAGCATGGATGCCCCCTTCGTTGAAGGGGAAAGCAACAGCCTGCTGGATGTGCTGCCCAACAACGACAGTGCACCTGCCGACCGGTTGTTGCTGAACGAATCACTCTCCAAGGAGATCGACCGTGCGCTCTGCACCCTCACCGAACGCGAACGCGACGTGGTGAAGCTGTTCTTCGGCATCGGCATCAACCATGGCCTCACCCTGGAAGAGATCGGCGCCAAGTTCGACCTGACGCGCGAACGTGTCCGACAGATCAAGGAAAAGGCCATTCGACGACTAAGGCATACGAGCCGAAGCAAACTTCTGAAGGCCTATCTGGGCTGAACGACACGATGAAAGGGGGGCTTTGACGGCCCCCTTTTGTTTACCAAGAACCCAATTCCCCATCAACAACAGCTAATGGAAACAGTAGCAAGCACCGCTTACGAAACCGGACTGAAGGAGTATGTGGACCGTGAACGCGCCGCCGTGGACCTGACCAGTTCCGTGGGTCAGCTCATGTATGGCAAAGGCGTCGAACTCGTTTTCTTCCGCAACCACCTGCTTGATATCAGCATCTCGGAGGTGGTACGGCTATTCAACTACGCCGGCCAGGTGGTGAACAAACCGATCGACGTGATGACCACCGCTGCCGTGGCACGCGGCCTGCTCGACCTGGACCTGGCGCCCAGCAAGATCGACATCGGCAAGCTCACCCACGAATACACCATCTCCGGCATCGCCTCCATCAACGACTTCCTGAAAGGGCATCTGGCGGGTTTCATCGGGCAGGACAAACACACGTTCAAGCCACAGGACGTGGTACTGTACGGGTTCGGACGTATCGGTAGGATCGCTGCCCGCGAACTGGTGAAACAAGCCGGGAAAGGCCAACAGCTTCGCCTGCGTGCGATCGTGACCCGTACCCTTACCGATGCCGAGATCGTGAAACGTGCCGCGCTGCTCCGTAACGACAGTGTACACG
>SSGN01000069.1 GCA_008016945.1 Flavobacteriales bacterium | reverse complement strand
CCCAAATGCAGCAAGCTTCAATCCACAACCTACCTAACAATAGAATCAGAGTCTTACCCGTAAAATCCCCTCCCACCCACCCTTACCTTCAATAATTCCCGGCACCCACGGCAACCCCCTCGCGGCAGCCGATACCGGTGTGCCAAAGAGTTTCGCGTCCTCGAACAGTGACGGGATCACGATCTTCTTCACCGCCGGGTTGTCCGGCATCAGGTAGTGCACTGGAGTCAACATCTTCTCGAAGATGCCGCGCAGGCTGCGTGCGCCGGCCTTGTATTCGATGGCGAGGTCAGCGATCTGCTCGAACACCACCGGCTCGATGTGCAGCTCGACGCCTTCACCCATCAGCACCTCGCGGAACTGGCGATAGATAGAGTTCTTCGGCTCGACCATGATGCGGACCAGCATGTCTCGGGTCAGCGCATTCAGCCGCGCGACGACCGGCAGGCGGCCCGCGAACTCCGGAATCAGGCCGAATTCGTTGAGGTCGGTCGGCTTCACGCGGGCGTTCAGGCGGTCGAGGATCTTCTGGCTGTCGGCCTCCGAGGTCGAGATGAAGCCGAAGCTGTGGTTGCGCCCCATGATCTCGTCGAGCCCAACGAAGGCCCCACCGCAGATGAAGAGCACCTGGGTCGTGTCGAGGTACTCGCCGCTCGAGAGCTTTACCGTTGAGCCTTCCATGATCTTCAGCAGCGCATGCTGCACGCGCTCGCCGGAAGGGCCGCGCATCTGGGCATTGGTCGCCTTCAGCTTGTCGACCTCGTCGATGAAGACAATGCCGCGCTGAGCCTTGTCGAGGTCGCCATTGGCGCGCTCGATCAGACGCTGCAGGATGGCCTCGATCTCCTCACCGACGTACTCGCTCTGCGCCAGCGTCGTTGCGTCGGCTGTCACGAAGGGCACGTCCAGTGTGCGCGCCAGCGTCTCGCAGAGCAGCGTCTTGCCGGTGCCGGTCGGACCGATCAGCAGGATGTTGCTCTTGACCAGCTCGACCGCGTCCGCCTTCTTCGACTTCGCCGTACGCTTGAAGTGCGTGTACACCGCCACCGCGAGGATCCGCTTCGCCTCCTCCTGCCCGATCACGTGCTGGTTGAGGTAACGGACGATTTCGCTCGGTTTCATCGCAGGCTTTCCGGAGGATTCACGATGCCGGCATTCTAAGATGAGAAACGACCGGGCGGCGAATCTTCCGCCCCGGCACGCGTGCGCTGGATCAGGCGCACCACGATCAGCCAGGCCGCCAGCGTCGCTAGCAGATGCTTCAGCGTATGGCCGGTCAGCAAACCATTGGTGGCCAGGAAGGCGTGGTCGTTCAGCTCGGCCACCTTGGCCAGCACATAGACGGCCAGCGCAGCACCGAAATAGAGGCGGTCGCGCCGGTCGCTGCCGTAGAGCCACTGCCAGAGCGGAATCAGTACGATCGGCAGCAACTGCAACAGCAGGTAGGGACGCAGGTCACCAGCACCTTCGCCGTTCGTGAAATGCCACCAGCCAACACTGGCCACGGCAAACAGCGCCAGCAGCGCTGCCTCGCTGCGTACCGCGAAACGCGCCACCGTCTCGCCGCGCACCGCCGCGATCAGCCCGGCACAGGCCAGCGCGATCGGCAGGCGATCCCATGCCAGGCGGAAATCGTCCGGCGCCAAGTGGTAATAGCCCGAGCCGACGGCCGTCAGCATCAGGCCGATCAGGAACAGCCGATAGCCCGCCCCGCCGGCGCGCAACTGGCGATGCTGCCAGTGCGCGGAGAGACGCACCCATCCCCACAGGCCGACCAGCGCGAAGCCAAGATTGGAAAGCACATCCGCCGCATGCGGCAGCCCCCCAAGCTGCGAATGGTCGGCAAAATCGTGATAGCCGGCCGGCTGCACGATGACGCCATGTGCCAGCATTGCGACCACGACCAGCACGGTGATGAACGCAGGCAGGTGCACCGCCCAGCGCCTGAGGCGGCAGCGGAACGTGGCGATGGGAAAGTTGTTCGCAATCGATGACATTTCAGGCCCCTTCAGGATAGATGACGGGCCGAGGATGACAAAGCATCAGCGACGGAGAAAGGGAATCGACCCTAGTGGCGAAATGCCGTCCAAGCGGTATCGTACAAAGCTACCTGCGCCCTTCGGGGCGAGGTCAATGCTTGTGCAGCTTCTCCTGCAGCCAGACCTTGATCAACGACTGATAGGGAACGTCCCGCGCATTCGCCGCGGCCTTGATCGAATCGAGCAGGTGCTGTGGCAGACGCAGCGAAATCGTTTTCGTCGTCGGCTTCAGGTTCGGCAACACCACTCGCCGCGCCCTCGACCAATCGACATAGTTGCTGGAATCGTGCTTTTCCCAGAAAGCCCGCTCTTCCGCCTCGCTCGAAAATCGAGGCACTTTAAGTTTCCGTTCGCTCATAGATAGCGCGCTCCTTTCGATACATGTCGCGGGCCGAGATGACACGGATCAGGGAGTCATCCATGCGCAACGTTAACGTTACGTGCAGCAAGCGCTCTCCGTCCGTATGGCCCAGCGCATGGAACCTGACTTCAATAGTTTCGGTGCAGCTTCGCAGCCAGAACGTGATCAGCGATTCGTAACCCGTACATTCAGACGCAGCATCAGCGTCATCGGGTGCTGAGGGGATTCCTGAAAGCCGTAGTGCTCATAGAACTGCTTCGCGCGGTCGTGAAGCGCGTGCACCAGCAAGGCGCGAACCCCGGTGTTCTGAGATACCGTAATGGCACGTTTCACGGCATCCTGCAGCATGGCCGCACCGAGCCTGATGCCTTGTGCGCGGCGATCTACTGCCAACCTTCCAAGCACCATGACGGGAATCGGGTCGGGCATGTTGCGGCGAACCGAGCTGGTCGCCAATTGATGCGAAACCGCGCCGGCGGCCATGGCGT
Source organism: Flavobacteriales bacterium (assembly GCA_008016945.1). The sequence continues at coordinate 2,712 of SSGN01000069.1, read as the reverse complement.
AGAAGCCGCGCACCCGGTCTTCTGCATCAACGACCACGAATGTTCTGCTGGCGCCCGTGAGCTGGTTGTTCATTGCCCGGCGTTTGAGCCATTCGTCCAACGCCGACTCACCGCACGCGAAGTCGTCGAGCTGATGCATCGCCGCAAGCGGCTGTGGCGCGAAGAGCTTCAAGCTCATGCCTTGTTGTTTTCCCACGGCGCGTTGACCGTCATCAGTCGATCAAGGCCCGCATTGGCACCGGGGGGCGCGTCGAGCATGGCGGTGAACTGCTGGAACTTTTCCGCATCCAGACCGAAGAACACCTGATCGAGCAGCACCGACTGAGCGCGCTCGCACGCGGCCTCCAGCATAAAGTCAGAGCGGTTCTTGCCCAGCAGGCTGGCGGCGTGATCAATGAGATCACGCTGCTCCGGCAAGGCACGTAAATTAATGGCAGCAGCACGCATGGCAAGCCTCTCGTGTAGATACAACAGATACACATCGTAATTACGCGTATATCCATTGTCAATACAAAATCTGACCCAAGCAGCCGCTACCGCTCCCTCCCCGCCTCGTGCCAGGCCTTCTGCACCGGCGAAAGCAGGTATTCCGCCACGGTACGCGTCCCCAGCATGATCTCGGCGCTGGTCTGCATGCCGGCGCCGAGTGCGAAGCGGGCGGCGGGGCATGGGTTACGGGTGCGGGATATTAATTGAAGGCGCCCCCTTTAGTTATGAGCACGAGGGAAATTAATTGAAGCTGACCCCTTTAGTGCTTTAGTGCTACCACCGTCCACTGGGCAGCGAATTTCTCGGCTTCCGTTTGGGTGAATTTGCTGGCGTGTTCGTTGCCGGTGGTGAGGAATTCAGTTGGGATGGCCCCCTTGAAGTGTCCCTCATCAGACGACAGGTTGCCGGGGTTCTGATTTGGCGTTCTTTTTGCTCGAAAGTCGTAGAGCGCCTCTGCAGCCATTTGCAGGTTGGCATACTTGAGCATTTCGGCAATCGTCGAGGTGGGCATCTTATTGCTCCTTTTTCGGAATCAGAATTTCGTCAACAAATTTTCTCGTGCTGTGGGCATAGCCCGTAACGTTCATTTCTGGACAAATCGAATGGCTCAACCACGGCATCGAATGTCTTGGAGCATGGATGTAGCTCATCGCATAGCGGGTCATTTCGCCCAGCACTTCGTTGGTTTTCAGGTCGAGTACCTTGACCGTACTGCTCGCGACCCACAGCGCGCGCTCCTCGGGAATGACGAGGTCTTCGAAAGTGACTGCATAGCGGGGTTGGGTCTTACTGGGTGAGGGAACCTTGTCGAGTGACCATCGGTACACGTCGAGGTCGTAGTTCGGGTTTTTCTTCAGCGCGAGCTGTACGTTGTATGCGGACGTATCCTTTTTCCCGACGACCTTCTCTGACCCCGTGTACCGATACCGCTGCCCATCCTTCGGGTCGATCACTTCGACCCAGCGGTAGCCGGGCAGGCTGCCTGGCCGTTTGTCGGTGTTGATGTAGCCGCGAACGGATGAAACTACGCCATTGGCATCGGTGGCACGATGCTCGTAACCGAGAAAGGATGTGATGTAGGAGTCGCCATAGGCCTCCCCCCCAAACGCCGCCCCCGGCCAGTTGGGGTCAGCCAGTTCGCGGTCTGTTCGGTTCGGCCTAACCTTCATCAGCAGAACCCCTTCCACCTCCGGCACGGTCTTGTAAATCTTGATGCCGGCGACCTTCTCGCATTTCTCCTTGTAGTACGCCTCGGCTTCCTTGATCTTGGCGAGGTATTCGGCCCGGTTGTTCGGGTCGTAGGCGTGGGCCGGCAGGAGCCATGCCGTGAGCAGGCAGGCGATCATCGGCTTAATCAGGTTTTTGGTGTTCATGCGGCTTGCCTCCATTCTCAATTTCGTTGTTGTCTCTATTCGCTTGTTACTTGCGCGATCACTGCTCGCGCTCACTCACAATTTCCATCCGCTTGGCGCTTTGATCGCTGCCAAAACTAAACACCTCATCCACCGCCAACCCCCTCGGAATCTGATGCGTGATAAAAATCATCGCCACTTTCCCTTTCAGCCGGTTGATCGTCTTCGCAAAATGCTCCGCTGTCATCTGATCAAGGTTGGACACCGCTTCATCGAAGATCAGAATCTTCGGCCGCTTGAGCAGCGCTCTGGCAATCGCAATCCGCTGGAGGTTAAAGGGGTCAGCTTCATTAAGTTTTCTCCATCCAGAAATTCCATCATTTCCATTTCCTCAAAACCCGAAATCCACCTGCCCATCGCACGGCACGGGGCCATCCACGGCATCCCTCACCGGCCTCCCGCGCTTGCCCGAGTTACGTCGCACCCCGGCCCTGGCGCAGATCGCCTCGGCGAAGCGCTCGTTGCCGACGGGCATCCCGAGTTGTAGCGCCTGGCGTATGTCGGCAGTTGCATCGGCATCGAGTTGCGGGCGGAAGAGGCTGCGGTAGGCGGCAGTGCGTTCCTCGCTGCTGCGTCCCTGCGCCAGATAGAGGGTGTGCGGGGTGAGTCGGGGATCGGCTTGCCCGAGACCGTTGGCGCGATAGCTGGACCAGCGATACTGGCCGGGGTCGGCCACCATGCCGGCGCGGACGGGGTTGAGTTCGATGTAGCGGTGGCAGGCAAGGAGGTAGGTTTCGGCCTGCACGACGCTGGATTTGTAGCGTCCTTCCCAGAGGCTGCCGGTGCGCCGGTAGAAGCGGTTGATGTATTG
>SSGN01000077.1 GCA_008016945.1 Flavobacteriales bacterium | reverse complement strand
GTCGGGCATGGGCTCGGGTGGCATGACCTCCAAGCTGCAGGCAGCCGGGATCGCGGACCTTGCCGGCATCGCGCTGGTGATCGGCAGCGGGCTCCATCCCGCGCCTATCGCCCGCGTAACCGGGCAGGGGATCGGCACGCTGTTCCGTCCGCGCCGCAAGGCCGGGGCGCGCAAGGCCTGGCTTGGCGGGCGGCTGCGGCTGAAGGGCGCGCTGCTGGTCGATATGGGGGCTGCCGCAGCGCTGGGGCGGGGATCAAGCCTGCTCGCCGCCGGGATCACCGGAGTCGAAGGCGATTTCCAGCGCGGCGACGCGGTGGCGATCCGCGACGGCGAAGGCCGCGTGCTGGCTCACGGCCTGGCGGAATACGACGCGGCGGAATGTGCTCGGCTGGTGGGCCGGCAAAGCGGCGACCAGGCCGCGATCCTGGGCTATGCGCCGCGTTCCGCCGTGGTTCACCGCGACCAGCTGGTGCTGCTGTGACCCTGGCGCTGACGGGAGCCACCGGCTTCGTCGGCTCCACCCTGATCGAGATTGCTGTCGAGGCTGGCGTCGGGCTGAAAGCTCTGACGCGGCGCGAACAGCGCGCGCAGGCAAGTGTCGAATGGGTGGCCGGCGATCTCGGCAACAAGGAGGCGCTGCGCCGACTGGTGCGGGGCAGCGAAGCGGTGCTGCACGTCGCTGGCGTCGTCAATGCTCCGGATCCCGCCGGTTTCGAGGCGGGCAATGTTACCGGAACGCTCAACCTGATCGAGGCCTGCCAGGCCGAGGGCGTGCGCCGCTTCGTGTTCGTTTCCTCGCTTTCGGCGCGCGAGCCGGAACTTTCCGCCTATGGCGCCAGCAAGGCCCGCGCGGAGAAGGTGGTCATTGCCAGCGGGCTCGATTGGACTATCGTCCGCCCGCCCGCGATCTACGGCCCGCGCGATACCGAGATGTTCGAGATGTTCCGCATCGCGCGCTGGGGGCTGATGCCGATGCCCCCGCGCGAGGGGCGGATGTCGGTGATCCACGCGGCGGACCTGTCGCGGCTGTTGCTGGCGCTCGTGCCCGGCGGCGAAGCGGTCAGCGGACAGGTGTTCGAGCCCGACGACGGGCGGCAGGGCGGTTGGAGTCATTACGAAATGGCCCGCGCGATCGGCTGGGCGATGGGCCGGCGGCCCTGGGTTATCCACCTCTCGCGCCGCTCGCTGGAACGCGCCGCGCGCGCCGACCGGATGCTGCGCGGGGACAAGGCGAAGCTCACCGCAGACCGGGTGGGCTACATGGCTCATCCCGACTGGGTGGTCAGCGATGGGGCCAAACCGCCCGCCGACCTGTGGGAGCCGCGCATTCCGACGCTCGAAGGGCTCAAGGCCACGGCGCAGTGGTACCGCGAGAGCCGCTGGCTCTGACCGCCTAAGCAGCTGCTTACGCGCCCGTGCCTAAGCGCCTGTGGCTTGGCGGGTGCGGACCGTGGCTCCATTTCGGGCTCCTGCACGAAGGAGTACCGGCATGGAAAACACAGCACCTGCGCCGCGGCGCTGGGATCCGATCGTCAAGCTGACCCACTGGGGCGTCGTGATTGCCGTGATCGGCAATGCCCTTGTGACCGAGGAAGGTTCCGGCTGGCATATCTGGGTCGGCTACGGCCTGGCTGCGCTACTTGGCCTGCGCCTGCTGTGGGGCCTGATCGGCACCCGCAATGCCCGCTTCAGCGCCTTTCCGCCCAGTCCCTCGCGCGCCATCGACCACCTTGGCGAGATCGGGCGCGGTGAAGTCACCCGCCATCCCTCGCATAATCCGCTGGGTGCGCTGATGGCCTACGCGATCTGGGCGACGCTGCTGGTGATCTCCGCGAGCGGTATCGCCATGTCCGGCCCGCCGCCTGCCGATCCGGCGGCCGTCTCAGGCGAGCATGGCGAGGGCGGCGAGAAGGGCGAGAATGAGGAAGGCGAAGAGGCGCGCGAACGGCAGGGTGCGGCCCAGCCTGCGGTCTCTGCGGCCTCCACCGCTCCGCTTGCCCGGGGCGAGGAGCGCGAGGACGAGGACGAGCGCGCCGAAGCCCGCGAGCGGAGTGCTGCCAAGGCTGCCGCGCCCGCCGAAGTGCCTGCCGCCAGCGAGGCAGCCGCAGACCGTCTGGCCGCCTACGCCGAAGGTGCAGGGATCCAAGGGGAAGAGGAAGGCGGCGAGGAAATTCTCGAGGAAGTCCACGAAATTGCCGTCAATTTGCTCTATGTCCTGATTGCGCTGCACCTGATGGGTGTAGTGTTCGAGACACGGCGCAGCGGGCGCGAGATCGTTCGCGCGATGCTGCCGGGGGGCAATCGCCCGGCGTGATGGAGTGAGGCATGGGGGGCGACTCCGGAACCACAGAGCGCAGCCGCGACCGGCAGGTGATGCTGGTCGCGGCGACCGTGGTCGTCCAGGCGGTGGCGTCTGCGTTCTTCGTCGCTGACGCAATCGGCGACCTCGCCGAGCGCGGAGTGACCGTGCATATCGCCATCGAAGGGCTGATCGCCATTGCGCTGCTGGCGGGGGTGGTGGTTGGCGCGCGGCACACCCGCCTGATGCTGCAGGATGCGCGCCGCACCGAAGCGGCTTTGCAGATCGCCTCTGGCGCGCTGGCCGAACACATTGCTGCCCGGTTCCGCAACTGGGGGCTGACCGCTGCCGAGGCAGAGGTGGCGCTGTTCGCACTCAAGGGCTGCGACGCGCCGGAGATTGCGCGGCTGCGCGGCGCCGCCGCCGGCACGGTCCGCGCGCAATTGAGCGCTGTCTATGCCAAAGCCGGAGTCGGCAGCCAGGCGGCGCTGGTCAGCCTGTTCATCGAGGATCTGCTGGGTGCTGGCGTGCCGGATCGCAGTGAGGGTGGGAAGGCGTAGCCCGCCCCGTCACGGCCGCTGTTTTGCCTTCGCGCGCAATGGGCATAGTGTTCCGGCGGGACCGCGAGTCGCGAGCGGGAAGGCCGCCGCATTTCCAATGGAAAACCGGGAGATCCCAAATGCGCCACGTAATTGCGATAGCAGCCGTCATTGCCCTGTCCGCCTGTTCGAAACCGGCCACCTCACCGGAAGACGAAGCAGGGGCGTCACCCGCTGCGAGTACACCGCCCACCGCCGCCAACATCGCCGCCGATGGCAAGCCTGCGCCCGGCATGTACAAGATCACGACCGGCGACGGTAAGGTCCGGATGGAAGAGGTGAAGGCCGACGGCACCTATGAAACCAGGGCCGATGGCAAGGTGATCGAGACTGGCAAGTGGGAGCAGAAATCGCCTGCGCTTTATTGCTACACGATCGACGGGCCCAATCCGAAGCAGGCATGCAACGAGGAAAAGATCGAGAACGGGGTGTGGACGTCGAAAGGCCCCGAAGGTCGGACGGCCACCGTCGAACGCGTTGGCTGATCGCTGATGCCTGACGCTCTTCCTGCCCGGCGGGCGGGGAGAGTCAGAAGGCCGGATCGTAGCCCGGCGGCAGTTCGCTGGCGGCGCCTTCGACATGGATGCCGCATTCGGTCTTGTCCCAGCCCTTCCAGCGACCCGAGCGCGGATCTTCGCCCGGTGCGACCTTGGTGGTGCAGGGCGAGCAGCCGATCGAGGGATAGCCCTGCACCACCAGTGGGTGCGGCGGCAGTCCGGTGGCGGCGAAATAGGCCTCGATCTGGTCGCTCGACCAGTCAGCCAGGGGATTGATCTTCAGCCGACCGGCAGTGTCGGTAGTGTCGATCTCGAACCGGGCGAGGCCCGCGCGGGTCGCGCTCTGGAAGCCCTTGCGGCCAGTGAAGCTGGCATCGAACCCGGCCAGCGCCTTGGCCAGCGGCGCGACCTTGCGGATTTCGCAGCAGCCATCGGGATCGAACGACCAGCGCAGCCCGTTGCCGTCGCGCGCGGCAATCGCTTCGGCATCGGGAACGAGGTTGATCAGCTGGGTCAGCCCCAGCCGCGCGACCAGTTCGTCACGGTAGGCCAGCGTTTCGGCAAAATGCTTGTCGGTGTCGAGGAACAGCACCGGCACCGAAGGGTCGACGCTGGCGATCAGGTGCAGCAGCACCGCGCTTTCCGCGCCGAAGCTGGAGACCGATGCAATCCGCCCCGCCAGACCTTCGCTGAGCACTTCGGCCAGCATGTCGCGTGTCGCCACGCCCGCAAAGCGCGCGTTGAGCGCCTCCGCGTCGGCCGGGGTGAAGCGCGGCGCGGTGTCGAGCACGTCGATGCGCCGCGCCGCCTCAGGCATTGACTGCTCCGGGGTGGCGCTTGGCCCACACCGGCGCGCGGCCATCGGTGGTCGGCTGGTAGACATCGGCCCAGCGCGCGAAGGCGGCTTCGGCATCGGCGGGTTCGAGCGGCTGGTCGGGCGCGAAGGAATCGAACCCGCAGCGGCGCATCAGCGCGATCTGGTCGACCAGCACCTGACCCACGGCGCGCAGCTCACCCGCATAGCCCGCCTCGCGCAGGATCCGCGCCGAGGAATAACCGCGCCCGTCGCCGAACACCGGGAAATTGACCTCGACCAGCCGCAGCCGCTCAAGGTGGGGCAGCAGGGCGCGCGCGTCGTCGCCGGGTTCCAGCCGCACGGCGGCGGCATTGGACTGTGCGCCGAACGAATCGACTGTCACGCCGGGATCGGCCACGGGTTCGTCATCGCGAAACCGGTACTGGACTTCAGCCATAGAGCGCCTCCTTGAACGGGGCCATGCCGATGCGGCGGTAGGTATCGAGGAAGCGTTCTTCGCCCTGCTTGTTGGCAAGGTAGACTTCGGTGGCCTTCTCGACCGCGCCGACGATCCCGTCCTCGTCAAAGCCGGGGCCGGTGATCTGGCCGAGCGAGGTATCCGCGCCCTCGCAGCCGCCGAGCAGCAGCTGGTAGTTTTCCACGCCCTTGCGGTCGACGCCGAGGATGCCGATGTGGCCCACGTGGTGGTGGCCGCAGGCGTTGATGCAGCCCGAGATCTTGAGCTTGAGCTCACCGATCTCAGCCTCGCGCGGGGCCAGCCGCTCGCTGATCTTCTGCGCGACCGGGATTGAGCGCGCGTTGGCGAGGCTGCAATAGTCCAGCCCCGGGCAGGCGATCATGTCACCGATATGGTCGAGGTTGGGGGTGCCCAGGCCATTGGCGTCCAGGATCTGCCACAGCGCGTAAAGGTCAGCCTTCCGAACGTGCGGCAGGACGATGTTCTGGGCGTGGGTCACGCGCAGTTCGTCGAACGAGTACTGCCTGGCCAGTTCGCCCATCAGGCGGATCTGGTCGGCGCTGGCGTCACCGGGGATGCCGCCGACCGGCTTGAGGCTGATCGTCACCGCGATGTAGCCCGGCTGCTTGTGCGCCAGGCAATTGGTATCGGCCCAGCGCGCGAAGGCGGCGTCGCTGCGGTCCAGTTCATCCGTAATGCCGGTTTCGAACGGCGGATCGGCGAAGAAGGCCTTGATCCGCTCCAGCTCCTCGGCGGGCGGTTCGATGTTCTGGGTCAGCAGGTGGGCGAACTCGGCCTCGACCTGGCGGGTGTATTCGTCCTTGCCGAGTTCGTGGATCAGGATCTTGATCCGCGCCTTGTACTTGTTGTCGCGGCGGCCATAGCGGTTGTAGACGCGCAGGCAGGCCTCCGAATAGGTGATCATCTGGCCGATCGGCACGAAGGCGTTGATGCAGGGCGCGATCATCGGGGTGCGGCCCATGCCGCCGCCGACGTAGAACGCCGCGCCCAGTTCGCCAGCCTCGTTCTTCACGATCTGGATGCCGATGTCGTGCAAGCGCATCGCCGCGCGGTCCGTATCGCTGGCGATCACCGCCATCTTGAACTTGCGGGGCAGGAAGTTGAATTCCGGGTGGACAGTCGACCACTGGCGGATCAGCTCCGCATAGGGACGCGGATCGACGACCTCGTCCGCGGCGGCACCGGCGTACTGGTCAGACGTGGTGTTGCGGATGCAGTTGCCGCTGGTCTGGAAGGCGTGCATTTCCACACGCGCGAGGTCGGCCAGGATATCCGGCGCCTCTTCCAGCTTGATCCAGTTATACTGGATGTTCTGGCGGGTGGTGAAGTGGCCATAGCCGCGGTCGTACTTGTCCGCGATGTCGCCCAGCACCTTCATCTGCGCCGAATTCAGCGTGCCATAGGGCACGGCGACGCGCAGCATGTAGGCGTGGAGTTGCAGGTAGAGGCCGTTCATCAGCCGCAGCGGGCGGAACGCTTCCTCAGGCAGATGGCCTTCGAGACGGCGGCGCACCTGGTCGCGGAATTCCTCCACGCGGGTATCGACCATCGCCTGGTCGTATTGGTCGTACTTGTACATCAGATCACCCAGTTTCCGGCCTCGGGATCGGCCGGCTTCAGCGTCAGGTCGGGGCGCACGGTCGGGCCGAGCGCGCGGATGCGATCCTTGATGTGCGCCGGTCGCACCCCGGTTTCGTCCTTCACCGCGTCGATCGCATAGGCGGAATTGACCCGGCGCGCGGCTTCCTCACGCGCGAGGATGGTGTCGGCATGGTCGCCCACGTCCACCGCGTCCTCGACATGGAGCGACCATTGCACCCCGTCCCACCAGGTGACCGCCCCGGTCTTCAGATCATTGCCGGTCAGGATCTTCACTTCAGCACCTCCAGCGCGATGGCGCGCAGTTCTGCGGATTGCGGCTCGGCCGCGACCGCGCCGATCACGATCAGCGCCGGGCTCTTCACCCGGTGCGTCTCGACCAGCGCGGCAAGCCCCGCCACCGGCGCGCGCAGCACGCGCATTTCGGGGCGGGTGGCATTCTCGATCACCGCCACGGGCATCTCGGGCGAGAGACCATCGGCGATCAGCTTGTCGGCAATCGCCTCTGCCGTGGCGAGGCCCATGTAGATCACCAGGGTGCGGCCCTTGCCCGCCAGGCCCGTCCAGTCCTGCTCGGACAGGCCCTTGCACTGGCCGGTGACGAAGGTCACCGCCGAGGCGCTGGCACGGTGGGTGAGGGGAAGCTGCGCCGCCGCCGCCGCGCCCATTGCCGCGCTTATGCCCGGAACGACCTCTACCGGCACGCCAGCCGCGCGGCAGGCTTCGGCTTCTTCGCCGCCCCGCCCGAAAATGAAGGGGTCGCCGCCCTTGAGGCGCACCACGTCCTGCCCGTTCAGCGCCTCGCGCACCAGCAGGGCGTTGATCTCGTCCTGCGGCATGGTGTGGCGCGAGCGGCGCTTGGCCACGGAGATCAGCTTGGCTGCCGGATGGGCCATGGCCAGGATCGCCGGATCGACAAGCCCGTCATGGACGATGATCCGCGCCTGCATGACCAGCCGCGCGGCGCGCAGCGTCAACAGGTCGGGATCGCCGGGACCGGCGCCGACCAGCCAGACCTTGCCCAGCGGGCGTCCGGAAAGAGAGGCGGATTTGCTCATTCTGCCGCCATGGCCAAGGCGCGGGCGGAGAGCCAGTCAGTTTGACTTGGGGAGGGGTAAGGTCAGCTTTACGCGGCGCGCCAGGCGGCGAAACCGCGCTCCAGATCGGCGCGCAGGTCGTCCGTGGCTTCCAGCCCGATCGACAGGCGCACGCCGAAGCGGTCCTGCGGGTCCATGTCCGGCAGGGGCCATTCGGTGGCGCTGCGCAGGTCGGCGGGATCGATCGGCGTGATCAGGCTTTCATAGCCGCCCCACGAATAGCCGATTCCGAACAGGCCCAGTGCATCGATGAAGGCATCGCGCGCCTTGCCGTCCTTGCCGCGGAAAACGAACGAGAACAGCCCGCAACCGCCGGTGAAATCACGCTCCCACAGGTCATGGCCGGGCGATCCGGGGAGCATCGGGCAGAGCACCCGCGCGACTTCACCCAACGAATCCAGCCACATGGAAAGCTCAAGTGCGCTTGAGGTCTCCTGGGCGAGGCGAATCCCCATGGTGCGCAGGCCGCGCAGCGCCAGCGAGGCGTCGTCGGGCGAGACTACCTGTCCCAGCGCCTGCGCGGTGCGGCGCAGCTTTGCATAATACCGCTCTCCCGCCGCAGCGCTGCCCAGCATCAGGTCGCTGTGGCCGCCGACGTGCTTGGTCAGGCTCATCACCACGATGTCCGCGCCGCGTTCCAGCGCCGGGAAACCGAGCGGTCCGGCCCAGGTGTTGTCGAGCACTACGGCAAGGCCGCGCGCGTGGGCGATGGCGGAGAGGGCGGGGACGTCCTGCACTTCCAGCGTCAGGCTGCCGGGGCTTTCCAGCAGCACCGCGCGGGTGCGCTCGCAGATTGCCGCCTCGAAAGCGGCAGGGTCCATCGGATCGAACCAGCGTGTCTCGATCCCGAAGTCCCGCAGCAGTCCGCGCCCCATGGTGCGCGTCGGCTCGTAGGCGTTGTCGGTCATCAGCAAAACGTCGCCGGGGCGCAATATCGCAAGCAGCGCGCCCGCCAGCGCGGCAACGCCCGAAGGGTACAGGACCGTGCCCGCCGCACCCGGCTCAAGCGCGGTCAGCGCGTCAGCCAGCGCCCACTGGGTCGGAGCGCCGCGCCGGCCATAATAAAAGTGCCCGTCCTTGTTCGGCTTGCCCGCGTGGAGCGCTGCGCTGTCTGGATAGAGATGAGTGCTGGCCCGCCAGACGGGCGGATTGACCACCGCGCCCGGCTCAGCCGGAGTGCCGGTCCATTCCGCGCGCCGTCCGGCCGTGACCAGCCGCGTGGCGGGGCCGAGTTTCGATTCTTCGGCCCCGCCCGCCATGGTTCAGGCTGCCGGCTTGACCGCCTTGGGCGTGTCGGGATCGGCGCCCCATTCGGTCCAGCTGCCGTCGTACAGCGCCATGTCTTCCTTGCCGAGCAGGTGCATGCCGAACAGCAGCACGCAGGCGGTGACGCCGCTGCCGCAGGAGGTGATGACCGGCTTCGCCAGGTCGACGCCAGCGCCTTCGAACGCGGCCTTCAGGCCGGCCTTGTCCTTGAAGGTGCCATCGGCGTTGTAGAGTTCGGTATAGGGCACGTTGAACGAGCCGGGGATGTGGCCGCTGGCAATGTTCGGACGCGGATCTTCCTCCGCGCCGGACCAGCGCGCCGCGCCGCGCGCGTCGACGACCTGTTCGTCCTTCGAATGAAGGTTGGCGAGGACGTGGGCCTTGCTCCGCACGTTCTTGTCATCCTGCCAGACGGTGAAGTGGCGGTGACGCAGCGTTTCCTTGCCTTGGCTCAGCGGGCGGCCTTCAGCATTCCACTTGGCGAGACCGCCATCGAGGATCGCCACATCGTGCGCGCCGAACATCTTGAGCATGAACCAGGCGCGCGCGGAGGTCTTCACCGCGCTGTCATCGTAAAGGACGATGCGGCTGCCATCGCCGAGGCCGAGAGACTGCATCCGGCTGGCGAACTTCTCCGCCGGGGGCAGGGTGTTTTCGATCGGGGCGTTGCTGTCCACGAGGTCGGCCAGGTCCATGAACACGGCGCCGGGAATGTGACCGGCTTCGTATTCGGCGGCGGCATCGCGGCCGGTGCCAGGCAGGTGGCGGGTGCAATCGACGATCCTGAGGTCGCTCGCGCCCATTTCATTGGCAAGCCATTCTGTCGAAACGAGACTATCCATTGTAGTTGCGTCCTCCTCGCGCGGGGTGGGCCGGAATGGGCCCGGGCAGCGTCCCTCTCGCTGCACTTGCGAAAAAGACTAGCCTTGGAGGAAGGCGGCGGCGAGGGGGGAATCGCCGCGAAAGGCGATCAGGCTACGGCGCGCTGGCCGATCCTGGAATAGACGCGCGGGCCAAGGTCGAGCCGGAACGGACGCAGTGCCGCGGCCGGATTTTCGGGCACTTCGCCTACCACGAAGGTCTGTACCCGCACCTGCGATCCGCCGCCGGGTATGCCCGCCTCTACCCGGAACCGGGCGAGGGGCACGAAATAGGCGGCGTCGCCCGCGCGAATCGGGGTCACCGCGCTCAGCGGGAGGCGGAAATCGCCGGTGAATTCGGCGCTCTCTCCGGGCGCGAGTTCGACTGCAGCGTGGCGCAGTTCCAGCTTCTGGCCATCGCTGGCGATCTGCTGTTCGGGCGGGAGCGAGGCGTGGGCGGCGATCATGTCGCCCTCGACCGCGAGCGCGGAAAGCGGAACCGCACCGTGGTTGGTCAGGCGCAGGGTGTAGCTCAGCGTGGTGGCCATCAACGAGGCGCTCATCCGGCGCGCTTCAAGCGTGATAACCAGGCCCTGCGCCTCGGG
>SSGN01000176.1 GCA_008016945.1 Flavobacteriales bacterium | reverse complement strand
GGTCTGGGTTGCCAACGCGCGCACATGCGTGGCCAGGCGATCCGCCCAGGGATGCAGTGCCGTGGCGCGCAAGAACATGGCTTCGGGGGCCCCGTCATACACAAAGGCGGAAGCGCCCGGCGAGGTCATTTCACTGCCATCAATAGGCCGGGCAGGTAAGTAGATATCGGTGAGGTCCGGCAACAGGCTTTCATCAATCAACCGCGTTGCCGGGTTCATCGCCACCATCAGTTGGTCTCCCATCGGAGCGTGTTGGCACTCGGTGAGCTGCACCACGTGGTCGCCGTCGTCGCGGTGACCACGCGATTCGCGGAGTCAACGCGCCGGGTCAGCCCCGTTGCCACGGCGCCGGTCGGTTTTCCCGTTCCTACATGGACCGCCAGATAGTTCTGCGCCGTCTGCATCAAAAGGCTCACGCAGGTGGCGCGGTTCAGCCCTTCGAACTGGATCCAGTAACCGATGTTGGTTTGATCCGCCCCGTTTACGCCACTGTAATTGCCAGCGCCCACGCGCATCACGTTGCCGCCGGGATGAATGCCGATCAGCTCAACCCCGGACTGCTGGTACATGCCCTCCGGAATCAGTCCCCGCTGCGCTGCCGCCGTGGTGGTCAAGCCGGCGTAGTCCGCGTCATTCACATAGGCCGCGCGGACGCGTTGCTCGACCGAACTCAGGACATGCTGCAGGGCGGTGATGTCCGCCTGCTCGCCGGTCTCCCGTGCCATGCCCATCCAGACCGCCACCATGCCCGTTATCAAGGTAAGGGCAATCAGGATATCGAGAAGACCAACGCCTCGTTGTGTTCGCTTGTTCACTTGCGACCCCTCTAATTCATGAGCCCGACGTCGAGCGTCACGGCGTTCTCGCCAGTACAGACTTCCAGTACCTCATCGCGCACCAGGTTGACCGGCAAGACCCCGGTATTCGGGCCTTTGAGTTCTGTGCCGGCAATCCGCACGACATCAAATGCGGTCATCAGGCGCGCGACATAGCTCCGGCACCAGCCCGACTGCACCGTCACATCATCCGTCGACGGCAACTGGAAAGTGATCAGCCACGTGTCGTCAAAGGTCACGCCGGTTTGGATCCTCGCCATGGCCACCGTGGCCACACTGCCTTGCGGTCCTGCCACCGGGGCCGTCGCCGGGCTTGGTCGAGTGATTTCCCGCGGAATAATGCCTCGGTTTCGAAGCGAGGCACCGGTCAATGTGGCGCCCACCTCGGAAAATCCTTGATAGGGCGACAGTACTGTGCGGACGCGTTCACCCAGTCGAACGATGTGGGCTAGATAGGCCTCGGCGTCGACTTTTTCGGTACCGGCGCTGAGCCACCGCAACGCCATCGCGGTGGCCAACGCGATGAAGGTGATCGCAATCACCAGCTCCACCGTCGTGAAGCCGTGAGTCCGTGATCGGTTCACAGCCATACCAGAATGCTCGGAATCGCCACGCCGCAATAACTGCGCAGCGTCGTGTCAGAGACCTGCAACGGGTTCCAGTTGGCGATTTGCCCGGCATTCTCGATCCCGCCCACCGGGTTGTTGCCGACACGCACACGTTGAGCCTGCGTCGACAATGTCCGTGCGACTTCGACGCAGGCACCCGGACTCATTCGGTAGATCTGCAGTGAGTCGCCGGGCGGGGTGTCATTGAGCCAGATCTGTGTCTGGCCGACCCGCATCTCCAACGGATTGTCGGGATTTCGGTAGCCCTCCGGGACACGCGCTTGCAGAACTATCTGCTCACGGGTCGGCGCTTGGGTGAGAACCTCTTTGCGTGCCGCGCGGATCGCGCCGACGACGTTGAGAATCTCTGAGGCCTCATTGTGGGTGGTCATGCGCAGCGCGGACGTCAACAGCATCGCAATCAGTGCGGCGACCACGCTGATGCCGGTCGCCACATTCAACAAACTGAGTCCGCGTTGGACGCGCCGATTCATCGGTACACCCCGGTAATGAGCGGTGAGGCACCGCATGCGGTTCGAAGGAGTTGTTCACGGGTTGCGAGATTGCTCGGGAACTCGACCGGCGTTTCGGCCATCCGATCAAGCAGCACGGTACTGCCGACTTGCAGTCCCAGGGCGCTCTGCGCGAGGAACCGGGCGACGTCCTGACATTGGCTCGGGGTCATCGGGCTGACCCGCAGCTCAAAGAACCGGCCATTACCATAGGTCGAACTGAATGGGGCAGACACCATCCCGGCTTGCAGAATCACAGGCCCCACTTGCAAGCGTGATCCGGAGACGGCGGGGGCGTCGGCAAATCGCTCGGACGTTCGTAGTGTGGTGGCATCAATGCGGGTGTAGATCTGCCCCGCGCCCACCGTGCGCACCGTCGCGATGGCATCGGTGAGGATCTCGGTCATGACGTAGCTGTCTTGCTGTGCAAAGACCAGCCCGATGAGTTTGACCACTGACCCGATGATCGCGAGGCTCAGCGCCATCCCCATCACGGTGCTCAACAATGCTTGTCCGGTCTGGTGGCGGCGCATGCGACGTCCCTGTGCAAAGGTAATCCCGGGGCGATGACTCGCCCCGGGCGGGTTTGACTTACAGGCTGATGAATTGCAGGGTGTTGTTGTCATTGGCACATGCGGTCGCGATGGTCGCCGGCGTCGGGTTGACCGGCGTGGTACCAATGCGATCGCGCAACACGGTGGTCGTGGCATTGCAATCCGCGCCCACAATGACGCGCGCCATTGACGGCCCTGTGTTGTTGACCAGCGACGCGCATTCCGAGCGCGGCACCTGATTGGCACAGACCTTGACCGCGTTGTCGGTGCCACCGTTGGCAGAGAAGGCAGCCACGGTAAACGTGCCCGAGAACGGATTACTGATGGTGGTGCCCTGCACCAGATCCTCCGGCGCTTTGTTTGCATCAATCAGCACTTGCGCGGTAATACCGGTGTAGGCGTTGTTGCTCTTCAGCGCCTTCGCACCGGCCACAATCTGCAACAGCGCCCGCTGCGCATCCTGGGCTCGGGTGTCCGCCATGACATAGTTGAAGGCCTTGATGCCAAAGCCAATGACGACGGCCGCGATCAGGAGGCCAAGGGACAGCTCAATGAGACTAAGACCGCGCTGGTGATAGGCTGAGGTACGACTGGGACGACGGATTTGACGGTTCATCTACAACTCCTGAGTAAAGAAAACAACGGTTGGGAATTCAAAACGGCAACGACAGCGTGTTCAAACTGGGGTCAACCTCCTGCTCGGTTGAGGTGCCCGCATCGCCTGCCCCCTTTGCACAGGTCCTGCGGTGTCGGTGTGGGGTCAGTTTAGGGGGGTGCATTCGCACCAATTGCACGAATGCCCCCCTTTTTAGGGGGGATTTCTTGGCTTAGTACATCCCCGCCTGGGCCAGCTCGCGTACTTTGAGGACGGTCAGCATCATGGAGGCGTACATCCAGAGAATCGTCATCGCGACAGTGATCATGATCAGGATGTTGGCAACCCAGGCCTGCGCAGTGATGCGCGCAATGGAATCCTCGACCGCATCCTTACCAATGGTCTCGATGGCTTCCTCAAATGCCCCGCCGTCGGAATAGTCTTCAAGGTCGCCCGCGGTTTCGTCATCCAATAGCCCCGTGCGAATCGCCACACCGGGCGTTTCCCCGCGTTCAAGGCCGCGAACCATGCGCTGCAGATGCGTGCTAAGCCATGGCGTCGCCACGCGCAGCAAGCTTTTCATCGCGACGTCCACGGAGGCACCTTCCTTGACCAAGGCCGACATCGCGACCAGGAAATTCGAGGACTGCACCTCGCGGTAGATCGACCAGGGCGGCAGGTGATGATCAAGCCACGCTCGCACGGGTCCGCGCCATGTGGGCAGGGTCTTGAAGATCACGATGACCGCCGCAAAAAATGCGGCCATCCACGCCATACCCCAGCTCCGCAGATTCGAGGTCAAGGCGTGGAAGCTCTGCGCAATGGGTGGCCAGCGATCGACATTGAGCAGGCCTTCCAGCACTGGAACGAGCTGATAGCTCGCAATCACCAGCACCGCCGCCTGAATCAACAACAAGAGCACGGGATAGGCCAGCGCCTTGACCAGCGCGCCGCGGATCTGCTTCCCGGTCTGTGCGACAAAGAGCGCCTCCCGAAAGCCGTCGGCGATCCGCCCGTTCTCCTCGCCCGCGGCAATCATCATCCGCTCCGAGGCCGGAATGTAGGGCGCCATCACTTCATTGATGCGCTGACCCGCCTCGAGGTTGTCCAACCAGAGCTTGTAGATGTGCCGGCGCCGATCGCCCTGGCGTCGAAACCGCTTGAGCATCGCCCGAAAGGTCATCTGCGGGTCGCGGTCGTTGTGCGCGGCGCGCATCAGTTTTGTATAGAGCCGGGTGCGCTTGGCCAAGCTGAAGTCCAGCCGCCGCGACAGCTCGTAGTCGATATTGGTCTGGGTGAACATGCCACCCGAAAACCGCTGAGTCATCGCTTTCATGCCGTCACACTGTCCTTCTCAAAGAGTTGTGCGCCGAGCAACAGATCCGGCCGACGCATGCTCAGGAATCCACGTTCTTCCTCTCTCGACGCTTCGCTGTCCAACCGCCCCAGCCGAGCTTCGACGTCCAACGGTGACACCACTCCCCATTTGGCTTTCTTGATGGCTTGGTCCAGCGCGGTCCGGCCCACCGTCGGCTGCACGTCTTCTGGGACACGTACCAAGCCTGAGCGCCAGTACGCGCGTGCGATGGCGCCTTCATCGCTTCGGCCAAACATCGATGCCAACAGGCGATCAGGGTAGAGAATCTGCGCCGCCACGGTCTGGTCCACGATGCCGCGCCCCTTGCAGTGCTTGCAGTTCGGGTCATGGCCACGCCAGCGCACGTTCGTGATCCCCGCGCCAAAGGTGCGCTGACACCGTTCAATGTGGTCGCGCTGCAGCATTGGCAGCGCGTTGTTGATGTCGCGCTTGCATTGCGGACAGAGCACCGGCACCAGTCGCTGATAGATCAGCCCGGTAATCAAATCGCCGGCTGCCATGATCGATCGCTCAATGCCGAGATCGGCGAGGCGGTCAATGCCATCGAATACGTCACCGGCATGCAG
>SSGN01000076.1 GCA_008016945.1 Flavobacteriales bacterium | reverse complement strand
GGTGACCACACCGGTGGAAGCGTTGTAGGTCCACACGCCCTGCGCGTTGGTCACTGCGGTCTGGATGCCTGCGGTACCTGCGTTGAGGTCCACGGTGAACTGGCCCGGCCCGTTGGTGGGCGCGGTGGGGTTGCCGTCCAGATCGGTGTCGTTGGCCAGCACGTTCACCGTGCCGTTCGGGCCGTCCTCGGCCAGAGTGCCACCCGTATCATCGTTGGCCACGGGTCCGTCGTTCACCGGTGTCACGGTGATCACAAGGATGGCGGTGCTGCACAAGGCGGGCAGTGGCGTGCCCAGGTCGCAGATGCGGTAGGTGACCGTATCGTTGCCGTTGAAGTTGGGGCCCGGCGTGTAGGTGATGGTGCCATCGCCGTTGGCCACGGCCGTGCCGCTGTTGGGCCCCTCGATCACGGTGAGCGAGGTGAGGTCCAGCGCACCGCCATCAGCAATGTCGTTGTCGTTGGTCACCACGCTGAGGGTGGCCTGTCCATCCTCCGCGATGGTCACCGCATCGTTGTTGGCCACCGGCGGGTCGTTCACCGGCTCCACCGTGAAGGTGATCACCGCATCGTCGCAACCGAAGGATGGGTCGCAGAGCACATAGGTGATCGTAGCGGTGCCATTGAAGTTGGTGGCCGGGTCGAAGGTGACCACACCGGTTGCACCGCTGTAGGTCCATACGCCTTGCGTGGTGGGGAAGATGATCTGCAGGCCCACCGCATCGGGATCAAGGTCCACCGAGAATTGCCCGAAGTTGTTGGTGGGTGCCGTGGGGTTGCCATCTGCATCGGTGTCGTTCAGCAGCACATTGATGGTGCCATTGGGTCCATCTTCCTGCAGGGTGCCACCGTTATCGTTGTTGGCGATGGGCACGTCGTTCACCGCAGTAACGGTGAAGGTGATGGTGGCATCATCGCAGAGTCCAGTGGGGTCGCACAGTCGATAGGGAATGGATGCGACCCCGTTGAAGTTGGCCGCCAGGTCCAGGTCGATGGCACCGTTCGCGGGGTTGTAGGTCCAGATTCCCTGTGCCGTGGTGATGGTGGTCTGCAGGCCCGGTGTCGTCAGGTCCAGGTCCACCGAGAACTGACCCGCACCATTGGTGGGACCGCTCGGGTTGCCATCGGCATCGGTGTCGTTGGTCAGGATGTTCACGAAGCCGTTGGGGCCGTCCTCCGTGAGGGTGCCGCCGTTGTCATCGTTGGCCACGGGCGCATCAGCCACAGCGTTCACGGTGATCACCACGGTGCCCACACCGCACAGGCCATCGTCATCGCAGAGGTTGTACTCGAAGACGAAGGTGCCGTTCACGTTGGCGTTCGGCGTGTAGGTGAAGGACCCATCGGGGTTCACCACCACGGTACCATTGGCTGCTGCGGTGCCGCCATTGAGCAACGACCAGGTGAGGTTCGCCAGTGGATCATCCGCATCGCTATCGTTGGTGCTGAGCACATCGCTGAGCACCGCATCCTCGTTCATGGTGAAGGCATCATTGCCGGGCCGGGGAATGGCCCGCACGAAGACGTTCTCACCTACAGGTCCGCCCACCGCATTGCTGTAGTTGCTGCCAGGCACGGAACCACCGGTCTGGTAGGTGGTGTTGCTGCCCGGATACGCGTTTGTGGCAGGCGAGATCCGACGGTCCGGTTGAGCAGCCGTGCGGGTGGGATCGAGGTAGCTCACCTCAGCGCCGTTCTGGTACACACCAGGGGCGATGTTGGGTCCCACAGCAGCAGTAAGCACAATGGTGGCCGACCCTCCCGCTGGCAGGTTCAGATCACCGAACACCGGCTCCTGCGCAGTACCCAGGTTGGTGAGCGTTGCCGGACCGGCAGCACCGCCAGCATAGGCGATGGTGGCGCTCACGAAGGAGAATCCACTGGGCAGGATATCGCGTACACGAACGCCAGAGGCGCCACCGCCGGAAGTGGCATTGGAGACCACCAGGGTGTAGGTGGTGTTCTCGCCTTGGGCAACGGGCACGCCAGAAGTGGCACTGGCGGAGGTCTTGGTCACCGCCAACGTGGGCAGGCAGCTGCTGCTGGTGCCTTGCAGATAGGTGGGCAGCGCAGTGGTAACGAAGGAGTTGGCGGTACCGCTCTGGCCGTTGGCCGAGCCATGAGCGATGCCCGCGCCGTTGTTCGCCCGGCCACTGGCCCCTCCTGCAATGGCGGTGCTGAGCGTAGCGCCGGGTAGGTTGAACCAGATGGCACCTCCTCCGCCACCGCCACCCGGACCGTGCTCATCGCCTGCATCGTTCAAGGTGTTGCCACCGCGTCTACCGTTGGCTTGCAGGGTCAGGTTGGCCGTGGGGCTCGTGAGCGAAGCGTTCACGAAGATGGTGCCACCACCACCGCCACCACCCGCGCCATCCGGCGCACTACCGAAGACACCGGGTTCGCCATAGGATCCATTGGCGGTGATCGTGCCGGCACCCGCGATGTTGCCCACGTTCATGATCACCAGTCCGCCACCTACGCCGCCGCGCACACCAGCGTTGTGGTCATTACCGCCACCGCCACCATTGCCAGGAGCACCCCGTCCGAAGTCACCGCCAGGGAACCCGTTCCATGCCGCACCCAGATCCACCGGGTTGAACCCGTTCCACATGAAGCGCGGTGTGCCGGCGATATTCTCGCCTTTGCCGGACGACTCAGTGAGCGACGTGGTCACATAGGTGGTGCTTACGTTGGCACCAGAGCTCGCTTGGTCCTGATACCCACCACGGAAGCCGCGCGCATTGGCGTTCACCGTGAAGCCATTGAAGCTCAACGTGCCTGCCACATCAAAGGCGAGCACACCGCCAGCGCTACCGTTCCACGGTGGGCAGATAAGGTCGGAGGTGAGCGTCAGGTTGGAATACTGTGGCACACGCACCACTTGAAAACGCTTCTGTGTGGCCGTGGAAGTACCGTCCTGGTTGGTATATGCATATACGGTTCCACCAGCTGTTCCACCTGCTCTGAAGGTGAGTGTACCTCCGGAGAGAGGCACGCTATTGGTGGCTACCAAGTACTCATACCGGCCGGTGTTGTTCAGCGCGGTGAATCCTGTGCCGCCCAGCGCATCAGGACCACCGGTCGCATTGTTGCCGCCATAGAGGTCGCTGTTCGCCGTGCTGATATCCGCATCCTGCATCTGGATGATCAGGACCAGATCACCGGGAGCGATGGAAATGCTTCCGAAGCTGTTCCCCGAGGCGTCCGTGGCGGGCACAGCACCCAGCACGAGCGATGTAGCCCCAACAGGAACGTTCTGGTTCCCGTTGATCGCAAAGTAGGAATTGATCACTGCTGCGGCGTTCGCAGGACCATCCGTTCCCGGCGAACCGCAAACGGCCACTTGTGCGCTGGTTCGGGTAAGGGTCAGAAAGAACAACAGTCCGGGAAGTAGTGCACGCATGGGCTCAGGGATCCGTTGCGATCACGAGATCGGCAACAATGCCGACAAACGTATCCCGCGCATTGCCGGTCGTTGCGCCGGTCCATCAAGGGTTTTGCACGGATACGTGTCAGTACATGCAGCATTGTGGACGATCCGCCACATCGACTTGAACACCATGCGTGGTACCACACCCTCCACGTGGCAATGTGCTTGCGGCCACTCCCCTATTTTCGCGCCGCGTTCGGCTTCGCGTCACATCGCCCGAACAGCCCACATGCTCACCATGGACACCTTCTCCTTCGCCGGCAAGAAAGCCCTTGTCCGCGTGGACCTCAACGTTCCCCAGGACGCCACCGGCAAGGTCACCGACGATACTCGTGCACGCGCCATCGTGGCCACGGTGAACAAGATCCTGAAGGACGGCGGCAGCGCCATCCTCATGAGCCACCTGGGCCGCCCCAAGGGCAAGGTGAACCCCGCCATGAGCCTGAAGCCCGTGGCCGAACACTTGAGCACGTTGCTCGGCAAGCCCGTGCTCTTTGCCACCGACTGTGTGGGCCCCGATGCACAGGCCAAGGCGGCAGCGCTGAAGCCCGGAGAAATATTGGTGCTGGAGAACCTGCGCTTCCACCCCGAGGAAGAGGGCGGTGACGAGGCCTTCAGCAAACACCTGAGCGCGCTCGGTGATGTGTACGTGAACGACGCCTTCGGTACGGCTCACCGCGCCCACGCCAGCACCACCATCGTGGCGAAGTTCTTCCCCACCGCCAAGCTGTTCGGTTACCTCATGCAGGCCGAGATCGACAGCGTGGGCAAGGTGCTCGGTGCCCCCCAACGCCCCATGACCGCCATCGTGGGCGGCAGCAAAGTGAGCAGCAAGATCGATGTGCTGCAGAACCTGATCGGGAAGTGCGACGAGCTCATCATCGGTGGCGGTATGGCCAACACCTTCGTAAAGGCGCAAGGCGGCCACACCGGCGCCTCCCTGGTGGAAGACGACCTGCTTGACACCGCACGCGACATCATCAAGGAGGCGGCGGCGAAGGGCGTGAAGCTGCACATCCCCACCGACGCCGTGGTGGCCGATGCCTTCGCCGAGACCGCTAATACCGACCAGTGTGCCGCCGACGCAGTTCCCGATGGTTGGATGGCCCTGGACATCGGCCCCAAGAGCATCGACGCATTCCTCGCGGCCATCCTGCGGAGCAAGACGCTGTTGTGGAACGGACCCATGGGTGTTTTCGAAATGAAGCCCTTCCAGCAAGGCACGGTGGCCATCGCACAAGCCGTGGCCGACGCCACCAGCAAGGGAGCATTCTCGCTAGTCGGTGGTGGTGACAGTGTGGCTGCCGTGAATCAATTCGGGCTGGCGGACAAGATCAGCTACGTGAGCACTGGCGGTGGGGCCATGCTGGAATACCTGGAAGGCAAGGTGCTGCCGGGGATCGCGGCGGTGCAGGGGTGATAAGGTCCGCGGATCCGCAAGAGCGCGCGGAAACCCTATCTTTATATCGCCTATCAGGCTGCCCGACATTCGGGTAGTGGTTGGTATGGCATAACAAGCACACCCCTCAATTGGCATCATCAGGATCGTTCAACAAGCGCGAAAAGGAGAAAAAGCGCCAGCAGAAACACGAAGAGAAGGAGCGCCGCAAGGAAGAGCGCAAGGCCAACGCCAGCGGTGGTGGCTTGGATAGCATGCTGGCTTACGTCGACGAGAACGGGATGATCACAAGTACCCCTCCGGACCCCACCAAACGCAAGGAGGTCTCTCTGGAGGATATCGAGATCGGCGTGCCGCGCCGCGAGCACGAGGAGGTGAGCAATGAGCATACCGGCCGGATCGATTTCTTCGATACCTCGAAGGGCTTCGGTTTCATCAAGGAAGACGGCACCCAGGAGCGCTACTTCGTACACGTGAGCGGGTTGTTGGATGATGTGACGCAGAACGACAAGGTGATCTTCGAGACCGAACGCGGCCCACGCGGGATGAACGCCGTGCGCGTGCGGAAAGGTTGAACGTGCTTCCTTCGCCCTTCAACCGGGCTCTTGAACCGTACGCATGCGCAGCGTCACTGGTCGTTACGAACTTCATCCCATCGTCGCGGAGGACAAGGTGTACATCCACCGTGGACTCTCGCACCCGGATGTGGTTCGACACTATGCGGTAAGCTACCCGACACTGGAGGCTACGCAGGAGCAGATGGATTGGTACGCCTCGATCGCACGCGAGGGCACCGGACAATGGTGGGCCATCCGCGCCACGAGCGACCACGGCTTCAGCGGTGCCATCGACATCAACAACATCATTGCACAGCACCGGCGTTGCGAGCTCGGTTTCTGGCTGTTGCCGGAGCATTGGCGCCAAGGCATCATCTCCGATGTGCTTCCCCTGGTGATCCATCATGCATTCCAAGTGCTGGGCCTGCATCGCATCATGGCCGAAGTGGAAACGGAGAACACCGCGAGCGCACGCGTGCTTCAGCGTGCTGGCTTCGCGCATGAAGGCACCTTGCGCGACTGCGAGGTGAAGGATGGCCGACTCATCAGCCTGGATGTGTACGCACGTTTGGCTACCGATCGATGAAACGCTACCAGGACAAGGTCTTCACCGGCGTGGACCTCCAGGCAGAGGGCTTCGCTGGTGCGGAGTTCGAGCGCTGCACGTTCCGCAACGGACGCTGGATGGAAGCCGACCTGCGGAAGTCGGTCTTCATCGAATGCGCCTTTGAGCAGTGCGACCTCAGCAATGCCCAAGTGGATCGCACCGGTTTCCGGCAAGTGATCTTCCGTGGCTGCAAGTTGCTCGGCATCCCGTTCGACCGGTGCCATCCGTTCTTGTTGGCTTTCGGGTTCGAGCAATGCCGGCTGGATTTCGCCATCTTACGATCACTTGTATTGAAGGACACGACCTTCAAGCACTGTTCATTGGTAGAGGTCGACCTCAGTGGCGCCGACCTCCGCCAAGCCGTGTTCGATGATTGCGACCTGGCTGGTGCGGTCTTCGACGAGACGGAACTTTTCGGAGCGGATCTACGCACGGCCCGGAACTTCATGATCGATCCCACGAGGAATCGCATCAAGGGTGCCTACTTCGACCTGCATGGGTTGCCGGGCCTGCTGGCCCAGTACGGCATCAAGGTGGCATTGTAAGGGGGCGTATCTTGGCGTGACTATGAACGTCGATGCCTTCATCACCC
>SSGN01000180.1 GCA_008016945.1 Flavobacteriales bacterium | reverse complement strand
GGAGCAACAAAGCATGGGCGAATGAGAGCAAGCGATGACCGCTGTGCTTCTTTCTCATGAACGCCGCCGAAACGAGGTTCTTCGAGGTACCCGGAAGGTCGTACGAATAGCGCGGCGAAAGCTTGGCGTCCGTTGCGCCTTGGTGGTTCAAGAATTCAGCGCCCAGCGAGCACCTTCTCGACCTCGGCCATGGAGAAGCCTTTTCGCAGGAAGTACGCCACTACTTTCTGACGTTTGAGGAACGCGTTCGTCTCCTTCTCCTTGTCCCACCGCTTGGCCACCAGCTTCTTCAACTGGTCCTCCTGCTCGCCCTGGTCGATCGCTTTCAGCGCAGCGCGGATACACGGCTCGCTCACCTGCTTCTGTTTCAGCGCCGCCTCGATCTTGCGCGGCCCCCAACCCTTCTGCCTCGATTTGCTCACCGCATAGTGCTCCGCGAAGCGGGCTTCGTTGAGGAATCCTTCGCCGATGAGTTGGCTGATGATGGGTTCGATGTCCTTCGCAGGAACCTGCCATGCGCACAGTTTGTCGCGCACCTCCTGCTGGCAACGCTCCTGACGGGCGCAGTAGTTGCGGGCTTTGGGGATCCAGCCCTGTTCCTTGTTGTCCAGCACGCCACGAAGATGCCGGTTTCCGAAGGGGGAAGCGTTCGGAGAAGATCACATACTTTGAATCCGTCTTTGTTCCGTACAGCCAGCCACTTTGTAGACATCCATGTCCCTCAACAAGACCCTTGCGGCCCTTTTCTACCTGTGCCTCGGTGCCTGTTCGGTAGAGGAAAGTCACGATACCACGATGCTGGAAAAGGACCGACGGATCGCTCACGACCGGGCCAGCACCATCAAAGTGGACTACTACAAGGTGGTCAAGATCGCCACGCGCTCATCCGTGGCGCAAGACCGCCTACCACCTGAGCTTCAAGCCCTGAGCGCCGATCTGGCACAGGTCTCGGCAGCGGTGATCGGCTACACGGAGATCGACCCTGAAGAACGATCCATCGTGGATCGTCTGCGGCTCGTGCGCAAATTGTCCAAGCTCAGGTCGATGACCACGAACGTCGACGAGGACGTGTTCCCCACGCTCACCGATGTTTTCCAGATGCAGCGCAGCGACACCACAGGCATTCCATACACGTTGCTCTCGGGCGAAGAGAAGCTGCATGTGCAGAGTGGAGAGCATACTGTCCTCAGCATATTCGCGCTATTGACGAAGGACTTGGGTGAGGACATATCGTTCTACGAGTGTCTTAAGACCGACGCGTACCGGCTGGAAGCATCCGAAGTGAAAGCGCTGATCCGCTACTATCGCGGGCTGCTGTTCTTCCAAAAGGGCTTGTACTACATGGCCGAAGCCGAATTCTCGGACAACATCGCTTGGGTTGAGGCTAACAAGGATGCCGACCCGTTCTTCATGCGTGTCGTGTTCCAGTGGCGTGGAAGCGACGACCGTACGACCAACACCGCGTTCCATGCACTGAACCATTTGATGCGCGGCCTTACGCGGTCTATGATGGACCGGAAGGTGGACGAGGAGCGCGCGTTGGATGACTTCGAGACCTTCCTTGATGATGCCAGGGAGATCGGCCTCGACAACGAACTCGTGTGGTCCGTCGAAGCCTACCTTTATCTGAAACACGAAGAGAGCGACAAGGCCATTGCCTCGCTCACCAAACTACGCTCCAGCCCACGGCTTGGCGCGAACGAACGGAAACAACTGGATACCGCGATCGGCTACGTGCGTGACCGGGAACCCGGCAAAGCGCTGAACGGTGTCTACGACAAGGTGCTCCTTGGGAGGATCGCTTCGGAATACCTCCTGTCACTCCTCGCCGAAGTGGACTGGAAGCAGTTGCTGGTCGAACGGGGCGTTCCCCATGCGGAGCGGATGTTCGAGGCGCTGGATGGCCTCAAGGCATTCATCACCGAGCTTGAGAAGTACGCCGGAAGCGAGGGGGGCGATGCCGCAGAAAAGGGCATCAAGGACCTCTTCCACAAAGCCAAGGAGGCCCTCAACTGACGTGGTGCAGGCCGCTTGTACCTACAACGGCACCTCGTTCCCCGCGCTATCCTGCACGGTGAAATCGAGGTATTGGTGCGAGCCTTCACCCTTCACCTTCACCCATTTCCGCCAACGCCACCACCACTTGTGCTGGATGCTGGGCAGGCCCTTGGTGAAGTATGCCGCAAGGAAAGGATGAACGCTCAACGTGAGCCCACTCATCTGCTTCTCGCCATGGAGGTAGTTGAGGGCGTTCTCGATCTCGTCCACGATCAGGACGGGCGCGCTCACTTCGCCGGTGCCGTTGCAGGTGGGGCAGTTCTCGCTGGTGTCGATCTCCGTTTCGGGGCGCACACGCTGGCGGGTGAGCTCGATCACACCGAAGCGCGACGGCGGCAGCACGTTGTGCTTGGCCTTATCGTCCTCCATGGCATCCTTCAGGGTCTTGTGCAGGATGCGCCGGTTCTCGGGTTCGTAGAGGTCGATGAAGTCGATGCAGATGATGCCGCCCATGTCGCGTAGACGCAGGAGCCGGGCGATCTCCTTGGCCGCCTCCACGTTGATGTCGAGGGCGTTC
This sequence comes from Flavobacteriales bacterium, assembly GCA_008016945.1. Next base: position 18,156 of record SSGN01000180.1, on the reverse strand, counting down.
TTCTCCTGCTCCTGGTTGCCTCCCTTGCGGCTGCCACTGTTCACGTCGATCACGTGCATGGCCTCGGTCTTCTCGATGATCAGGTAAGCACCACTGGTGAGCATCACCTGCTTACCGAAGGCCTGTTTGATCTGCTTGTTGACCCCGAAGTTGTCGAAGATGTCGAGCTTGCCCTTATAGTGCTTCACGATGCCCTTCTTCTCGGGCGCGATCTTCTCCAGCGTTTGGGTGATCTCCTCGGCCAGGAGCTCCTCGTCCACGTGAATGCTGGTGAAGTTCTTGTTGAGCACATCCCGCAACACCGCGCTGGTGCGATCCAATTCGCCGAGCACCTTCTTCGGGGGCTGGGCGTTGCGCAGGTTGTGGAACAACGTATCCCAGCGCTGGAGCAGCGTTCTCAGGTCATTCTCCAGGTCCTCGGACCGTTTGCCTTCGGCATTCGTACGAATGATGACCCCGAAGTTCTTCGGTTTGATGGCCACCATCAGTTCCTTCAGCCGCTTGCGTTCCACCTCGTCGGTGATGCGCGAAGAGATGCTGGTCTTGTTCATGAACGGCACCAGCACCATGTACCGGCCGGCCAGGGTCACCTCGGCGGTGAGGCGCGGACCCTTGGTGCTGATGGGCTCCTTGGCGATCTGCACCAGGATGTTCTGGCTCGCGCTGAGCACGTCGGCCAACTTCCCTTCCTTGGGGATGTCGGTATCGAGCTTCCAATCGTGCAGCAGGCTGGTCTGTACCGTGCCATTCACCGCACCTTTGGCGAACTTGTAGGAATTCCGGTACTGGGGCCCCAGGTCGAAATAATGAAGGAACGCATCCTTCTCGTGGCCCACGTCCACGAACGCGGCGTTGAGGCCAGGGGCCACCTTGCGCACCTTGGCCAGGTACACATCGCCTACGGCGAAGCCGCGCTCGGTCTTTTCACGGTGCAGTTCAGCCAGCACCTTGTCCTTCATCAGGGCCAGGGCCACTTCACCTTCGCCGGAGCGGATGATGAGATCGATGTTCACTACGGAACGGTATGGTAGGCTGAGCCGGGGCGGCCCGGGGCCACCCCATGTAGCGCATGTGGCCCAGGAGCGCATACTCCCGGACCCACGCTATTCAACCCTCAGAAGGACCTACCGGTTCTTCTTCTTGTGACGGTTCTTCCGCAGCCGCTTCTTGCGCTTGTGGGTGGCCATCTTGTGACGTTTTCTCTTCTTTCCGCAGGGCATGGTGCTCCTTATTTAACGTTCTCCAGATCGATCAAGATCCGGTCGACCTCAGCGAGGACGCTCGTATCCTGAGTCAGTGTTCGATACTTCTTCAGACTTTCGATGGCGCGCTGGGTACTATCCGTACGCAGGTACATGTTCCCGATATAGAACCAGGCATCGGGGTAACGTACCGAGTCCAGTTCCAACACCTTTCGGAAGCGGTCCAGGGCCTTGTCGTACTGACCGCTCTGGATGGAGAAGAGGCCCAGGTGCCAATGTGCTTCCACATTGTCGGGATCCTCTTCCAAGACCTCGCGCAGCATCATGATACCCCGCATGGGGTCCTGGCCATTCACCAGGGCGATCGCCTCTTGGGTCTTGGCCTGGCCGGGGGCCATGGGAGATACCTCCGCCGCTTGCTTCCCGGCAGGTGTCCGGGGCACCATCAATAAAAGAACGATCACCACCAACGCACCCACCAGGGCCAACAGCTGCGGCTTCTTCAAGCCCATCACTGCTGACCGCCTGCGGGGCGGTTCTTCACCTTATCGACGAACGTGTCGGCAGGCTTGAACGCCGGCACATCGTGCGCCGGAATGATGATGGTGGTGTTTTTGGCGAGGATCCTTCCGGTCTTCTGCGCCCTACGCTTCACCACGAAGCTCCCGAAACCACGGAGGTGTACGTTCTCCCCTTTCTCCAAGCTGTTCTTCACTTCCTCCATGAACGCTTCAACGGTCGTAAGCACGACTTGGCGCTCCACGCCCGTGCTCTTGGAGATGATGCTGACCAACTCTGCCTTCGTCATAACCCTCTTCGGTTTGGGGCGGCAAAGATAGCCGTTCAAATGGATCACGCAACCGATCTTTGGCCCTGTATGTCAACAGCTTGGTTCAGCAAGGCACTATTGCCCTGGTACCGGGAGCACCAGCGCCCTCTGCCCTGGCGCACCGGACGCCTCCCCTACCCCATCTGGCTGAGCGAGGTGATCCTGCAGCAGACCCGAGTGGATCAAGGTTTGGCGTACTGGCACCGCTTCGTGGAGCGCTACCCCACGGTGCAGGATCTGGCCCAAGCCTCTGAGGACGAAGTGCTTCGGCTCTGGCAGGGCCTCGGTTACTACAGCCGTGCCCGGAACCTACGGACGGCAGCACGGCAGGTCGTGGAGGTCCATGGCGGACGATTCCCGGCCGACATTGCGGCCTTGCGGGAGTTGAAAGGGGTGGGCGACTACACGGCCGCGGCCATCGGGTCCATCGCCTTCGGGTTGGTGGAGCCGGTGGTGGATGGGAACGTGTACCGGGTGCTCGCCCGGGTATTCGGTATCGCCACACCGGTCGATAGCACAGCGGGTAGGAAAGCGTTCCGTGCGCTGGCGGCTCGGCTGATCGATGAAGACCATCCCGGCGACCACAACCAAGCGGTGATGGAGTTGGGAGCACTGGTCTGCACGCCACGTGCACCCCGTTGCGGCGATTGCCCGTTGGCCTTGCGCTGCATGGCCCGGCGCATGGAGCGTACGGGCGAGCTGCCGGTGAAGGCCGGAAAGCCCAAGGTGCGCACCCGCCACTTCAACTTCCTGCACATCACAACGCCGAAAGGCATCTATTTGGAGAAGCGCACGGGCAGGGATATCTGGCAAGGGCTCTACCAGCTGCCACTGATCGAAAGCGACCAGGCGCCAACCCTAAAGCGGTTCGGCATTCTGCTGCAACAACAGCTGGGCGCCGGTTGGACCATCGTGCGGAGGCATGGCCCGGTGAAACACGTACTGAGCCACCAGCACATTGTCGCGTTGTTCTGGGAGGTAAGGCCGCCGAAGGGCTATCGGAAGCCGAAGGTGTGGTCGCTGACCGGTGCCGACACGCTGGACGGCCATGCCCTTCCCCGCTTGATCGAACGATACCTGGTCTCGGTGCGACCGTGATCGAAGCGTTATCTTCGTAGCCCTACCCCATCAGTCATGGCCGGAGTGAACAAAGTGATCCTGATCGGCAACCTCGGCGCCGATCCCGAAGTGCGTCATCTACAGAACGGCGCCAGCGTGGCGAATTTCCGTTTGGCCACCACCGAAACGTTCAAGGACCGGCAGACCGGTGAGCGTCGGGAGCAGACCGAATGGCACAACGTGGTGGTTTGGCGTGGTCTGGCGGAGATCACCGAGAAGTACCTGCGCAAAGGGAGCAAGGTGTACGTGGAGGGTAAGTTGCGCACCCGGCAATGGCAGGACAAGGACAACAACACGCGTTACACCACGGAGATCGTGGCCGATGAGTTGACCATGCTGGACCGGGCGAGCGGTGGTGACGGGGTAGCACCTCGTACGACGGCACCACCTCAAGCGGCACCGGCAGCCTCCGGCCCCGCCGGTGCACCGGTCACGGACGAGATGGACGATCTGCCTTTCTGAGTGGAGCCTCCCCCGCAATTCGTCGCAAGCGCGCTTCCAGCCCTGATGCTGGCACCAGATACGATGATCCTGCTCGGCATCATCGGGGTGTTGCTAGTGCTATCCGCTGCCCTGTCGGCCAGTGAAGTGGCCCTCTTCTCCCTTACCCCCACCCAACTCCGCGATGTACAGCTCCGTGGTGGTGCCAATGGCCGCCGGGTGATGGACCTGCTCGCCAAGCCACAGCGGCTTCTGGCCACCATCCTGATCGCCAGCAACCTGGTGAACATGGGGGTGGTGGTGCTCTGCGCCATGGTCGCCAGGGATGTGCTGGACCTGAGCGGACTTCCGGACTACATGGTGGTGGCCGTGCAGGTGTTGGTGATCTCCTTCGTGATCGTCCTGATCGGCGAGGTACTGCCCAAGGTGTACGCCACCTTCGACCCGGTGCGCGTGGCCCGTTGGATGAGCGGCCCACTGGTCACCCTGCGTGGGTTCTTCTGGCCCTTGAGCGAAACGCTCGTCCGCAGTTCCCGATCCATCGAGAAGCGATTCCAGAAACGTAGTGCACAACACATCTCCGTGGATTCGTTGGGCCATGCCCTGGACCTTACCCGCGATGCGAGCACCACCGCCGAAGAGCAGCGGATCCTGAGCGGCATCGTCAAGTTCGGGAACCTCGAAGTGCGCCAGGTGATGCGACCACGGACCGAGATGGTGGCCTTCGACAAGGACATTTCCTTCGCGGCACTTCTCCAAGCCATCGTGGACTCGGGATTCTCCCGGGTGCCGGTTTACGAAGGCACGCCGGACCGGGTGATCGGCGTGCTGTACATCAAGGACGTGCTGCCGCACCTGCAGCAGGACGGTCTCGACTGGCACAGCCTATTGCGTGTACCCTACTTCGTGCCCGAGAGCAAGCGGCTGGACGACCTGTTGAAGGAATTCCAGAGCGAGAAAGTGCACCTGGCGGTGGTGGTGGACGAATACGGCGGGGTGAGTGGCATCATCACCATGGAGGATGTGATCGAAGAGATCGTGGGCGACATCACCGACGAGTACGACGACGAGAACCTGTTCTACAGCAAGCTGGACGACCACACCTGGGTGTTCGAAGGCAAGACCGCCCTCACCGACCTCTACCGCGTGATGGGGATCGACGGCAAACTGTTCGAAGAGCACAAGGGCGACAGTGGTACGCTCGGGGGCTTCGTGCTGGAACTCACGGGCCGCATTCCGAAGAAGGGCGAGCGCGTGGACCTCCAGAACTACACCTTCGTGGTGGAAGCCTCGGACAACAAACGCATACGTCGTGTCAAAGTGATCCAACAACATGAAACGACGCTCTGACCTCCTGCTCCTGCCGCTCCTGCTCGTGATGGGTTGTTCGGCCGATCCCGTGCCCAAACCACGCGGCTACTTCCGGATCGACCTGCCCGAGCAAGCCTACCGGCCATGGACGGACAGTACGACCCTGAGCGCCGAGATCCCGGTGTATGCCAAGATGGGCATCCGCAGCTCGAAGGACCAGGCACGCTGGTTCGATATGCGTTTCCGGGGCCAGCGCGCCACGGTGCACCTCACTTGGTCGCCGGTGAACAACGACCTGCAAGCCATGATCGAGGATGCCCACACCTTCAAACGCACCCACCAGGCGAAGGCGGCCAAGATCAACAGCGAGCGGATCCTGAACGATAGCGCACGCGTGTTCGGCACCATGTTCGACATCGAGGGTGATGTGGCCAGCCCGTTCGTGTTCTACGTGACGGACAGCACGAAGAACTTCCTATACGGTACGCTGTACTTCGACAACCGGCCCAACGCCGACTCCTTGGCGCCAGTGACCCAACGGCTGCGGGCCGACCTTCGGCACATGCTCACTACGCTGCGCTGGCAGTGACCCGGGTGCCGGTACGGTGCAGTGCCTTCAACAGCACGGCGAGCAGGACCAAGGCCCCTTGCTGGTGCAGCACCCCGGCATAGAGGTCCACTTGCGAAAGCACGGTGATCACCCCCAAGGCGAATTGGAGCACGACCACCAGTAGAAGGGGGAACCAGACACCTTCCATGGAGGCCTCGCGCCGGAACCTGAGGGCGAAGGACACCAAGCCGAGGGCCACGAGCCAGGCCAGGTTCCGGTGGATGAACTGCACCCCATCGCGGTGTTCGGAAAGGTCGGTGACCAGATCGCCGAAGGCGTGCACGTTCTCCGGCATGAACTCGCCGTTCATCAGCGGCCAGGTGTTATAGATCCGCCCGGCATCGAGGCCCGCGGTGAACGCCCCCCATACGATCTGCACCAGGAGCAGGACCAGAAGCATACGGGCCAGCTTGCCTTCCGGCGAGCCGTTGGACCTTACCCGCGCATGGCCACTACGGATGTCGAACACGGTCCACAGGACCATGGCGAACACGGTGAAGGCCGCACACAGATGGATGGCCAACCGGAAATGGCTCACATCGGGGTTCTTCTCCAGCCCGCTGGCCACCATGAACCAACCCAACGCACCGACCAGCCCACCTCCGATGAGGATGGCCCAGCAACGCCGCAACAGCCAGCCTTTGAGCAAGCCCTTGCGCCAGAACAGGAAGAACGGGATGGCGAAGACCAACCCCATGAGCCTGCCCCAGTTGCGGTGTAGGAACTCCCAGAAGAAGATCCGTTTGAACCCCGCCAGATCCATGTGTTGGTTCTTGAGCGTGTACTCCGGGATGGCCTGGTACTTCCGGAAAGCCTCGTTCCATTCGCCCTCGTTCAGGGGAGGCAGCGCGCCCATGATGGGCTTCCACTCGGTGATGCTGAGCCCACTTCCGGTAAGCCGGGTGATGCCGCCGATGACGACCATGAACGCGATCATCACGCAACCGGTGATCAGCCACGCGACCACTGGTCTAAGCTTGCGGCGTTCGAAATGCTCCATCGGCGCGGCGAAGCTACCGCAGAAGAAGACACCTCAGCGAGAGGGCATGATGCCAGGCGACGGTACCGTTGGACGCACGCCCCACTGCTCGGGATCGGCCGGTGAGGTCCGGAAAAAGATCAGAGACGGAGCACCTGCGAGAGCAGGCCCAGGATGCCCGGCACCACCACGGCCGCCGGATCGATCACACGGACCGACCGCACTTCTGTGGCTTGGCCCTTGTCGGAAGTGCTGGTGGTGGCACCCGCTGCCGGCACCTGCTTGGTGATCTTCACCGCCACCACCTTGTACTGGCCGTCGTACAACCCTTGGATGGCATCGATCATCTCCTTGTCGGAGACCTTGGTGGCATCGTAGTTCACCACCGCATGATCGCGTTCATCCCCCTCTACGAATTCGATCTCCGTAGAATTCACGCCGGGGAGCTTGGCCAACGCCTTCTTGATCGAGCCGCCGCACATCATCTCGCAGCTCATCCCTTCGATGCTCAGATCGGCGAAGGTGCCAGCGGTGGCGCCGACCACCTCCTCCACCGTACGTTGGATCGTGGTGCTCGCTGAAGAAGCTGCAGGCTCGGGCACGTTCCCGGAACAAGCGAACAAGAGGGCAGCGAGCGGGAGGAGGAAGTGGCGCATGGTCATTGTCGTGCGGCTATGTGCATAAGACGCTTGAACGCCCAAGAGGTTACAAAGATAATCCGCCATTCGTCGCGGTGCTTTGTTCTCGGAAGAGCGGAAGCGAGCAATCCCGCATGACCGGTCATCGTGGCGGCACCATCACCATGAACCGTGGTGAACCACGGAGGGCGCCAGGTGGCCGGTCATGATGGGTGTCTACGGAAGGTCATGCCGAGCCACCTCGGGCCACGGACCGCCCCTGGCTGGATCAGGTTTCCTTCGGCCTTCCCATCTTTGGACCATGTACAATGGCAAGAAGGTCGTCGTGGTGTTGCCGGCATACCGGGCTGCGCTAACCCTGAAGCAGACCTACGACGAGATCCCCTTCGACCTGGTCGACGAGGTGGTGCTCGTGGATGACAAGAGCCCCGACGATACCGTGGAGGTGGCCCGCCGGATCGGCATCAAGCACATCGTGATCCACCAGAAGAACCGGGGCTACGGCGGCAACCAGAAAAGCTGTTACGACAAGGCATTGGAGCTGGGCGGCGACATCGTGGTGATGCTGCACCCCGACTACCAGTACACCCCGAAGTTGCTGGCGAGCATGATCACACTGATCGGGAACGACGTGTACCCGGTGGTCTTCGGTTCGCGGATCCTGGGAGGGGGAGCGTTGAAAGGTGGCATGCCGATGTACAAGTACCTCTTCAACCGCATGCTCACCCTTACCCAGAACATGTTGATGGGGCAGAAGTTGAGCGAATACCACACGGGATACCGGGCGTTCGCGGGCGACGTGCTCCGCAACGTGGATTACGAGAAGCTCTCGGACGACTTCGTTTTCGACAACCAGATCATCGCCCAGGTGTGCTGGAAGGGATACGATATCGCGGAGATCACCTGCCCCACGAAGTACTTCGAGGAGGCCAGCAGCATCAACTTCAGCCGCAGCGTGACCTACGGTTTGGGTGTGCTGGGGGTGAGTTTCCGGTACTTCCTGGCGCGCACCGGGCTGGTGCCGTGGGCCATCCTCGGAACCCGGAGCAAGGGCTGATCGGCGAAGGAGACCGCGCCCGGGACCGGTAGGAGGTGCCTGGGCCATGGCCATCCAGGAGCCCAGCCCCCCCGATCACCGCCGCGTGCCAGCGGCCGGATCCGCGATCGGACCATCCGTTCCCGACCCCCCCTACCTTCGGCCCATGCGCACGCATGTCGGGTCCCAGCTTCTGATCATCGCGGTGGCGGCGTTGGCCTTCATCCCCGGCCTGGGGTCGGTGCATCTCTTCGATTGGGACGAGATCAACTTCGCGGAGATCGCCCGGGAGATGGTGGTAACGGGAGAATGGGCCCAGCCCCGGATCGACTACCTCCCGTTCCATGAGAAGCCCCCGCTCTTCATCTGGATGCAGGCCGTGAGCATGAGCGTGTTCGGGGTGGGCGAATTCGCTGCGCGGCTACCCAACGCGGTGTGCGGCATGCTCACGTTGGTGGTACTGTTCCGCATCGGCTCGCGGCTTCGCGGCACCCTGTTCGGAAGTCTATGGTCGTTGGCCTACTTCGGCTCCATCCTCCCCCATCTCTATTTCCGGAGCGGCATCATCGACCCTTGGTTCAACCTGTTCATCTTCCTCGGGTTGGACGCCATGATCGCGGTGGTGCGCGAAGAACGCCCCCCGGCCACCGGCCACGCCACACGCCACGCCATGCGCGCGGGCCTGTATCTGGGCCTGGCCGTGATGACCAAGGGACCGGTCGGCATCCTGATACCGGGCCTTGTGGCGATCGTGTTCTGGGTCCGATCACGGTTCATGCGGCTCGCAGCTGCACGGAGCATCGGCACCGCCGCCGCGGTGCTCCTCATCACCATAGGGGTCTGGGCCGTCGTGGACCTGATCCGCAACGGACCGGAGTTCATCACCGGCTTCTTCTGGCGGCAAGTGGCCATGTTGACCACGGAGGATGCGGGTCATGGCGGTTTCTTCGGCTATCACTTCGTGGTGTTGCTGGTGGGTTGCTTCCCGGCGTCGGCCTTCGCGTTGCAGGAACTGATCCGCCCCACCCGCAGCGAAGAACCCTTGCAACAAGAACACCGCCGCTGGATGGTGATCCTCTTCTGGGTGGTGCTGATCCTTTTCAGCCTGGTGCGGACGAAGATCGTGCACTACAGCAGCCTGTGCTACTTCCCGCTCACCTACCTCGCCGCGTTGCGGTTGGAGCGCATCTGGCGGGATCGGGAGGCGTTCGGCTGGTCGCGCTTCGTTGTCGGCATCCTCGGCACCTTCATCGCGGTGGTGTTCATCGCCGTTCCATTCCTCGGCATGCGGATCGATAAGCTGAAGCCGCTCCTCGCGAAGGACCCGTTCGCGCAGGCCAACCTCGATGCCGATGTATCATGGACGGGCACGGAGTCCGTGGCCGGGCTGTTGCTGATCGGCGTACTGATCGCCGCGCACGTGCTGCATGCGCGCGGACGTATGCGGCGGAGTGCTGCGGTGCTGTTCGGCGGCACGGCCCTGTTCATCACCACCACACTGTACTTCTTCATCAACCGTATCGAGGGCTACTCGCAACGTGCGGCCGTGGTGTTCTTCGAGGCACGGCAGGGCGAGAACTGCTACGTGATCACCAAGGATCACAAGAGCTATGCGCAGCTCTTCTACACGCGCAAGCCTCCCGTGATGGACCCACGCGCACATGATGAGCACTGGCTCCTGTACGGCGACATCGACCGGCCGGTGTACGTGGTGTGCAAGATCACCCGGGCCCAGGAGGTGGCGGGGATAGGCACCCTGCACGAGATCGGCCGCAGCAACGGATTCGTCTTCTTCAAGCGCACCCCATGATCCACGACCTTTCCTACATCCTGAACCACCTCGGCGAGGACCGAGCCGCGGGCTTCGATGCCGTGGTACCGCCCATCGTGCAGAGCGGCAACTTCACCTACCCCACGGTGGCCGCGATGCGCGCCACCGTTCAGCAGGAGATGGAGAGGCCGCTGTATTCGCGCGGCTTCAACCCCACGGTGGCGATGTTACGGGCGAAACTGGCGGCGCTGGAAGGGACCGAGGACGCGCTGGTGCTCAGCAGTGGCAGCGCGGCGGTGGCGGCGGCGGTGATGAGCTTCGTGAAGGCGGGCGATCACATCGTGTGCGTGGAGAAGCCGTACAGTTGGACGAAGAAGCTGCTGGTGGAACTCCTGGACCGGTTCAACGTGGAGCACACCTTCGTGGATGGCACCGATGCGGAGAACTACCGGCGGGCCATGCGGCCGAACACGACGTTCTTCATCACCGAAAGCCCCAACTCGCTCACCTTCGCCCTGCAGGACCTCCGCGCCATCGCCGCGATCGCCCGGGCGCACGGGATCACCACCCTCTGCGACAACAGCTACAGCAGTCCGTTGTTCCAACGACCGGCGGACCTGGGGATGGACCTGGTGGTGCACAGTGCCACCAAGTACCTGAACGGCCATAGCGACGTGGTGGCGGGCGTGGTGGCGGGCAGCCGCAAGCACATCAGGCAGGTGATGAGCAAGGAGTTCATGACGCTCGGAGCGGTGCCATCGCCACATGATGCCTGGTTGATGATGCGCGGGCTGCGTACGCTGGAGCTGCGCGTGAACCGCAGTGCGGACAGCGCGGAGCAGGTGGCGGCGTTCCTGGAAGCGCATCCGCGCATCAGGCGGGTGTATTGGCCGGGGTCGGCATCTCATCCGCAACACGCCTTGGCCAAGACCCAGATGCGGCGGGCGGCGGGCTTGATGTCCATTGAGCTGGATGCACCGGACGAAGCCGCCGTGGAACGGTTCTGCGATGCGCTACAGCGCTTCCTGATGGCGGTGAGCTGGGGCGGCTACGAGAGCTTGCAATGGCCCGTGTGCGCGTTGAAGGGGCCGAACGGCTACTACACCGACCTGCCCTTCACCCTGGTGCGCCTGTACATCGGCCTGGAGGATCCCGCTGTGCTCGTGGAAGATCTGAGGCAAGCGCTGGAGCGAGTGTGAGGATCACTCCGCTACGTTCTGAACCCCCATGTTCACCGGCGCCGTGATGGCGCAGGAGACCAGCGTGAGCACCACCGATGCGGTCGCATCGCCACAAGGGGCTACCCCAAGTACCCTGTGGATGTATTCTCCAGGACCATCCACACCTGGAACGAACACCGGACCATGCGACATACCGGCATAAGACCACGTGCCGTTCGGCGCAGGGTTGCCGCCAAGTCGGTCCAACAGGGAGAATGGCGTGTCGGTAGTACAGTATGACGAGTTCCCATCAACACCGGCGTTCGCAGCTTGCGTCACCTGGATCAGCAATGTTGCGGTCGCGGACACGCACGGTGGAGGACCGGTCACCGTGTACATGAACACCCCTGACGGATCAACAGCGGGATCGAACACACCATTCATCATAGTATTCATCGGGTCCGTCCAAGCACCGTTAGGGTCGGGAGTACTGCCGAGTTCCTGGTACATCGGGAATGGCGGGGCGGTGGAGCAGACGGTGATCACGGCGTTCGTGCCAGCGTTCGGCGCGTTGCTCAACGTCACGAACACCGTTGCATCATCGGTACAACCCGCATCATCGACGGTGTACACGAAGAAGCTGGTACCTGTCGGCAACAGGGCTGGTTGGACTTGTTCACCAACGAGCGCACCGGTCGCAGTAGGGTCGCTCCAGGTGCCACCGGGCTGTGCAGAACCACCCAGCCCGGAGAACAAAGCGGTAGCCGGTCCGTTCGAACAGATCGTAAGCGCCCCATCCGACCCTGCATTCGGCGCAGCAAGCGAGAGGACTGAACCACTCGGAGCGGATGTGAACGATGGGGACGTGCTCCGCACACGCAAGCGGTAGCCGACACCGGGAACGGCGGCACCCCAATTCGAACAGATCACTGTTCCCGGGACCTCCCCGGCCAGGGAACCGATCGGGATGCCAGGTGCAAAGGCCCCGGACACATCCGACAACTCAACAATGAACACATTCCCCTGATCGAACCCTCCAGAAGCGGTGAAGGGGACATCCAAGGGCGCACCCCAACACCAGACCGTATCAGGCAGCGGTCCAAGTTCCAATTGAGCCATCGCCCCGAAGCAGGGGATGCCAATCATGGAAGCAAGCAGGATGCGATGCGTGGTCATGGTGTGGTGGTTCTACCACTCGAAGGTATCCGGTCGCATGACACGGCGCACACGCTTTCGACCAACCATCCATTGCCCTGGACGATGCACTGAAGCGGAAAAGACCGATGCTACTTCTTGCGGAAGAACATCCGGATCGGCACTCCGGAGAAGCTGTACAACTCGCGCAAGCGGTTCTCGAGGAAGCGGGCGTAGGCGGGTTTGATGTACTGCGGCAAGTTGCAATAGAACACGAAAGAGGGCACCACCGTGGGCAGTTGGTTGATGAACTTGATGGTGACCTGCTTGGACTTGTACATGGGAGGTGGCTGCCGTTCGATGATCGGCAGGAGCGCATCGTTCAGCTTGCGCGTGGGGATCTTGCGCGCACGGTCCTCGTACACCTTCATACCCACCTCCATGGCCTTCAGGATACGCTGCTTCTCGAGGACGGAGATGAACACCACGGGCACATCGGTGAAAGGCTCCAGGCGCGCCTTCACCTCGGCCTCGTATTGCCGCAGCGTGTTGGTGTCCTTCTCGATCAAGTCCCATTTGTTCACCAGCACCACCAGGCCCTTCCCGTTCTTCTGGATGATGGACAGGATATGCAGGTCCTGTTGCTGCACACCATCGGTGGCATCGATCATCAGAAAACACACATCGCTCTCCTCGATGGCGCGGATGGAGCGGATCACGCTGTAGAACTCGATATCCTCATCCACCTTCTGCTTCTTGCGGATGCCTGCGGTGTCCAGGAGCATCACATCGAAGCCGAACACGTTCCACCGGGTGTTGATCGGGTCGCGCGTGGTACCGGCGATGGGCGTTACGATGTTCTGTTGGCGCCCAAGCAGGGCGTTCACGAACGAGGACTTCCCCACATTGGGTTTGCCCACGATGGCGAAGCGCGGCACCTCTTCGTTCTCGTCCTCACTGGGCTTGGTGAAACTGGCCACGAGGGCATCGAGCAGTTCGCCGGTGCCTGCCCCGCTCTGCGCCGCGATGTTGAACACCTCGCCCAGACCGAGACCGTAGAACTCCGCCGAGTCGTACTGCCGGGAATGGTCGTCCACCTTGTTGGCCACGAGGAAGATGGGTTTCTTCGCCCTGCGCAACATGGAGGCGATGGCTTCGTCCATGGCCGTGAGGCCGTGGTGCACATCCACCAGGAAAAGGATCGAGTCGGACTCCTCGATGGCCAGGGTCACCTGCTTGCGGATCTCCTCCTCGAAGACATCGTCGCTCCCGCTGATGTAACCGCCGGTATCCACCACACTGAACACGATGCCGTTCCACTCCGCCTTGCCATAGTGGCGGTCGCGTGTGGTGCCGGCCACATTGTCGGTGATGGCCTGCCGCTCTTCGATCAACCGGTTGAAGAGGGTGCTTTTGCCCACGTTGGGCCTGCCTACGATAGCTACGATATTACCCATGTCGGTAGGGGTACGGGGGTCGCCTGGCTTCAGGTCAATAACCGTACTTCTTCAGTTTCGCTTCATTATCGCGCCAGTCGGGATCCACCTTCACCTTCAGGTCGAGGAACACCTTGCGATCGATGTACTTGCTGATGGCGATGCGCGCATAGGTCCCCAATCGGCGCAAGGCGTTCCCACCCTTGCCGATGATGATGCCCTTCTGGCTTTCGCGCATCACGATCACATCGGCCTGTATGCGCACGATGTCGGGTGCTTCCTCATAGCTGTTCACCACCACCTGCGTGCTGTAGGGGATCTCCTGTTCGTAGATGGTGAGCACCTTCTCCCGGATGATCTCGCTCACGAAGAAGCGCATGTTCCGGTCGCTCAGCTCATCCTTCGGGAAATAGGCGGGATGTTCGGGCAGCTGCTCCACCAGATAGCCGCGCAGTTCGGCCACGTTCAACCCGTGAAGGGCCGATAGTGGTACCACCTTGGCGTGGGGGAACTCCTGCTGCCACGCCTCCAAGGCTTGGAGCACGGCGGCCTCATCGCCGGTATCGACCTTGTTCACCAGGACCACGGTGGGGCCTTTGAAGCGGTGGGCACGCTTCAGCAGATGCTCCGAGCGCTCGGGACGTTGGCCCAGTTCCACCATCACGATCAGTACATCGGCATCGATCAGCGCCTCCTCCACGGCATCCATCATGCGTTCCTGCATGGGATACTGCGGATCCAGGATCCCCGGCGTATCGCTGAGCACGATCTGATGATCGTCCCCGTTGAGGATACCCAGGATCCTGTGGCGCGTGGTCTGGGCCTTGGGGTTCACGATCACCAGCTGCTCGCCGAGCAGGGCGTTGAGCAGCGTGCTCTTGCCCGTGTTCGGCTCGCCGATGATATTGACGTATCCCGCCTTGTGGGTCATGGTCTGTTCCGAAATGACGAACCCCCGATCTCTCGGGGGTTCGTTGTAGCGGGGGCAGGACTCGAACCTGCGGCCTTCGGGTTATGAGCCCGACGAGCTACCATCTGCTCCACCCCGCAATGGGCGGCAAAGATAGGGGAAAATCTTCACGGTCCGACGATCCTTGCTTCTTCTTCTCATCCTGCCCCCGGAACCGCGACCGCGACACCGGCCGCATCGGTGTGGTGGCGGTGGGTGATCTCCCCTGCTGCGCCGCGGGAAAAGCGCGGATCCCGGCCGTCCATGCCAGGGCCAGGACCGTGTCGGAAAGCGCCAAGGGAAGGTCCGCCTTCCAGATGAGGTTCCGGACCCGCTACCGACAGAACAGCCTAGGCGGCCATCCCCACTTGCCGCAGGTGGGCCAGGTGGCTACGCAATGCGCTGCGCAACGTGGGGAACTCACGGTACTGCACCCCGAACTCGGAACACACCTGCTTGAGGCGCGCGTTCAGCGCGGGGTAGTGGATGTGGCTGATGCGCGGGAAGAGGTGGTGTTCCACCTGGAAATTCAAGCCACCGAAGAGCCAGTTCCACACCTTGTTGTGCGTAGCGAAGTTCACCGTGGTCTGTACCTGATGGATGGCCCACTCGCTCTCGATATGACCGCCGTTCGGTCCGGGGCTCACGAAATCGGTGTGCTCCACCACATGCGCCAGCTGGAACACCACGGCGATGAAGATGCCAGTGACGAACACCATCACGCCGTATCCCACCAGCGTGGGCACCACACCGGCGAAGAACATGGGCAACACGATGAAGATGGCCACATAGCTCAGTTTGGTCACCCAGAACACGACATGTTCCTTCAGCTTCATCGGCTTCATGCGGGTGTTGTCCGCGATCTTACCCGTGAAATACTTCTTCATATCGTTATAGAACACCCAGAAGAGGTAGGTGAGGCCGTAGAGCAACAGACCGTAGATGTGCTGGAACCGGTGGAACCAGTAGCGCTTCTGCCCCTCATGCACACGGATCCATGGTTTGATGTCGATATCATCATCCATGCCCTCCACGTTGGTGAAGGTGTGGTGGTTCTCGTTGTGCTTCATCTTCCAGAAATGCACGCTCCCGCCCAACAGGTTGAGCGAATGGCCCATGAGCTCGTTCACCCACTTGCGGCTGCTGTAGCTCCCATGCGCCCCATCGTGCATCACGTTGAACCCGATGCTCGCCACGACCAACCCAAGCAGGGCACAAAGCCCCAGCGCCAACCAGGTATTGGTCGGCGTGAAGAACACCAATATGACATACAGCCCGATGAGGGTGGTCAATAGGATGGCCGTCTTCCAATACAGGCGGCCATCGCCGGTCTTCTTCAGGTCGTTCTCCTTGAAATAAGCCTCGGTGACCTCCCGGAGCCGTTGGAAGAAAACAGGTGGGGTCTTGGCGAATGTGGTCTGGGCCATTGACAGGGGTCGCGATCGTGCGCTGCAAAAATACGCTGGCCGCGTCTGCCGCCGACTCCCCTGATCGAGGGAGTTGTCAACGGCGGTGACCAGGCATCGCATGTACCGCGTTCTCCCTGCCCTGATGGAGCACCACGGCGGACGAGCGGCACCTGGCCCTCATTCCGACCCATGGATAACGTTACATTTGCAACCATTACGAACGGAACGACCATGCCCTCTTCGTCCATCGGCTACTGGTGCTCGGCTGTCGCCCACCGCTACTTCGCCCGCTTGCAACACAAGCTGGAAAAGCTGGATATCACGAACTGGTACTACGTGCTCTTAGTGATCGAAGATGGCAAAGGCGAGCTGAGCCAACAGGAACTCGCCGACCGCCTGGACCTGGACAAGGTGGCGATGACACGCGCCCTCGACCACCTGGGCGAGAAGGGCTATGTGGAACGATGCGATTGCGCGGGCGACCGTCGGAAATACCTGGTCAAACTGACGCCCAAGGCCCGGACCGCTGTAAAGGCGATCCGCAAGGCCTACGAAGAACTGAACGAGGAGGCCTTGAAGGGGATGAAGAAGGCCGACCGAGCGGCATTCCTCGAACAACTGATGGCCATGGTGAACAACCTACGCACCGAGGACACCCCGGTGGCATACACGAACAAACGCGTACACGCATGAGAGTTGCGGAAAAGTGGATGGGAGGCTTTGATGGTGGGGTGCATGCCTCGCCGAGGATCACGGGCAGGGCAGCAGGCATAGCCAGCGCAGTGGTGCTGCTCTCCGCCTGCGGCGGCACCACCGACCAACCCACCCAGACCGGACCACCGCCCGCCATGGCCGTGCAGGTCCACGTTTTGCAAGGCACACCGCTGGACAACGCCTTCACCACCACGGGCACCCTGCTGCCCAACGAAGAAGTGGAACTGCGCAGCGAGGTCAGCGGGCGGGTCACGCACATCGGTTTTCAGGAGGGCGGCAGGGTGAGCGCCGGGCAGGTGCTGGTGCGCATCAACGATGACGACCTACAGGCGCAACTGCGCAAGGCCGAGGCGGGCTTGAAGGTGGCGCAGGACAGCGAGGGCCGACAGAAGCAATTGGTGGACGTGAGCGGCGTGAGTCGTGAGGTGTACGAGGCCACCGTGGCGCAGCGCATCGGCATGCAGGCCGACGTGGACAACCTGCGCGCACAGATCGCCAAGACCACGATCCGCGCGCCGTTCAGCGGGGTCATCGGGTTGCGCAGCATCAGCGAAGGGGGGTACGTCTCCCCCACCGCGCCCATCGCCGCACTGAAGCAGACCGATCCCATGAAGCTGGACTTCACCGTGCCCGAGCGCCACGGACGGCAGATGCGGTCCGGCACCCGCGTGGCCTTCACGCTGGAGGGCGACACTGGCCGCTACCACGCCGAGGTGTACGCCGTGGAGCCCAGCGTGGACCCCACCACCCGCACGGTGCGCGTGCGCGCCCGCAGCGCCAACAACAACGGCCACCTGATGCCCGGCGCCTTTGCCAAGGTGGACGTGAAGCTGGAGACCATCGCCGATGCGCTCACCATCCCCGCCGAGGCGCTGATCCCCGACATCCAAGGCCAGAAGGTGATGGTGATGAAGAACGGTAAGGCGCAGAGCGTGCGCGTGGACATCGGCATACGCACCGAGAACACCGTGCAACTGATCAGCAACGTGCAGCCGGGGGATACCGTGATCACGAGCGCGCTGCTGGCGGTAAGGGATGGAATGGCGGTGCGGCCGGCCGAAAGGAAATGAAGCGGACGATGATCGCAGGACAATGCACCCGTAGTCGACCCATTGGGTCGACCTGCACGCTGGGATCGGGCATGCGCGGCGAGTACGGGGCCGAAATATTCTGCAGCCTGAAGTGGATCCGTTGCATTTATCGTAATATTGCGATCGTAAAGAACGGACGACATGGGCATCTCGAAGCTGGAAGAGTTCACTGTTCGGGACAACCGGTTGGCGCGCCATGCCAAGGCGATGGCACACCCGGCCCGCATAGCCATTCTGAGGTTCCTCATCGAAAAGCGAAGCTGTGTCTGCGGAGACATCGTGAACGAACTTCCTCTCTCGCAAAGCACGGTGAGCCAGCATTTGAAG
>SSGN01000159.1 GCA_008016945.1 Flavobacteriales bacterium | reverse complement strand
CTCCGGCGAAATGCGGTCCACCCGGCCCCAGAGGTAGGCATGCAGCATCACATCGCCCACCACCAGAACGGTGGTGCTCCGTGCGTGGTCCAAGAAGTCGTCGATGTCCCGGTTCATCCGGCTTTCAGTTGGGCGATGCCACGGGCCACGCGGGCCATGGCTTCGGTCAGTTTCTCGTCGCTGGTGGCATAGCTGATGCGCAGGGTGCCCTCGGCGCCGAAAGAGGCACCTTCCACCAGGCTCACGCCCACCGTGTCCAACAGGTACAGGCTCAGGTCCACCGAACCCTTGATCGTGCGGCCATCGATGCTGGAGCGCACATCGGGCATCAGGTAGAAGGCGCCTTGGGGAACGTTGCAACGCCAGCCATCGATCCTTTTCAAGGCATCCACCACCAGGTCGCGGCGGCGCTTGAAATCGGTGCGCATCGGAGCGAGCAGGGCGGGGTCGGCCTCCACGCAAGCCTTGGCCACGCGCTGGGCGATGCTGTTGGTGCCGGAGGTGAACTGGCCTTGCACCTTGGTGGCGGCCTGGGCGATCCAGAGGGGGGCACCGATGTAGCCCAGGCGCCATCCGGTGAGGGCGAAGGCCTTGCTCAGGCCGTTCACGGTGATGGTGCGTTCGGCCATGCCCGGCAGGGCCGCGAAGCTCCGGTGTTCGCCCTCGAACACGATGTGCTCGTAGATCTCGTCGGCCATCACGTAGAGGTCGGGGTAGCGGCGAACCACCTCGGCGAGCTCCTCCAGTTCCTGTTGGGTGAGCACGCTGCCGCTCGGGTTGCAGGGCGAGCTGAACATGATCAGCCGGGTGCGCTCGTTCACGGCGGCGGCGATGCGCGCGATGGGGGCTTTCCACTCCTCCTCCAGCGACGAATGCACGATCACCGGGGTGCCACCGCACAGGCGCACCTGCTCGGAATAGCTCACCCAGTAGGGTGCTGGGATCACCACCTCGTCGCCGGGGCCTACCAGGCTCATCACCACGTTGATCAGGGCCTGCTTGGCACCGGTGCTCACCACGATCTGGTCGGCCGTGTAGGAGAGGCCGTTGTCGCGTTCGAATTTGGCGGCGATGGCTTGGCGCAGGTCCAGGTAGCCGTTCACCGGGGGGTACTTGTGCCAGGGGCCGCGCAGGGCTTCGTGGGCGGCCTCCAGGGCGAATGCCGGTGGGTCGTGGTCGGGTTCGCCGAGGCTGAGGTCGATGATGTCGCGGCCTTGTGCGCGCAGCTCGCGGCTCCGGCGGGCCATCAGCAGGGTGGCCGGTTCGGCGATGGCGGCAACGGTCGGGGAAATACGCATGATCGATGCTTGGGGAGATCCGGGGTTGCGCGCCGGATCCTGGGTTCAAGGCGCGAAGCTAAGCCCGTACGAACGACCGGCGCTCGCCACGCTCACCACCATGGGATGTTCAAATGATGATCTGCCGTGGACTTGGACACTCCAGGGGATGCGCGCTTTGGCGTGTGAAGGAGCCGTGTGCGCACTTCCAGCAAGGCCATGGTGCGAATGGAGCGGGTACGGTGCGGAGGCGACCCGCCCGATGTGCTCCGATCACGAACTTCACCCCAGCTTTGCACCCATGAACGATCCCGTGGTCCTTGTCCTGGTGGCGATCCTGCCCTCGGTGGTGGTGTTCCTCACCGCATTCTACATCCTCAAGCAATTCTTCAATGGCCGTGCTGCGGAACGTGCGGCCGAGCGCATGGCCGACCTGCGGAAGGATGACCATAAGCACACCCTGCCGTTGCGGTTGCAGGCCTACGAGCGGCTCGCGCTGTTCGCCGAAAGGATCGCGCCGGGTGCGTTGGTGTTGAGGGTGCACAAGGGCAACATGAGCGCGCGCATGTTCCATGGCGAGCTGGTGGCCACCATCCGGGAAGAGTTCGAACACAATGTCACGCAGCAGATCTACGTGAGCGATAAGGCGTGGGCCAAGGTGAAACAGGCCAAGGAGGAGACCATCCGGTTGATCAACTTCAGCTACGAGCAGACCGGGGATACACCATCGGGCACCGAGCTGAGCCGGCACATCTTCGAGAACGTGTCCAAGCTGTCGCACACGCCATCGCAGGAATGCTTGGTGGCGATCAAGGAAGACGTGCGGCGTTTGTTCTGAAGTGTTCCAGGATGGCCTCGGCGGCCTTCAACGCCTGGGTGCCCCCCCGGCGCACCAGGTCGGTCTGCTCCTCGATCATGCGGTCCATGCCCGGCGTTGCGTGCAGCAGGCGGAGCAGGCCATCGTCCACCGCCTGTTGCATCCAGCGTACGTTCTGCTGTGTTCGGCGTTGGTGAAGGAAACCGCTGGAGCGGTCCAGAGCATGTCGGTCGGCCACATGGTGCCAGAGCGCATCGATGCCGGCGTGGGCCAGGGCATCGGTCAAGAGCACCTCGGGCCTTCGGCCGCTCTCGCGCGGCGGCAGGAAGGGGATGGCCTGTTTCAGGGCCTGTTGGGTCTGGGCCAATGCTTTGGGCTCCCAGGTGCCGCACTTGGTGATCACGATCACATCGGCGCTTTCCATGATGCCCCGTTTAATGCCCTGCAGCTCGTCACCGGCACCGGCGATGGTGAGCAGGAGGTTCAGGTCGGTCATGCCGTCCACGTCCAGTTCGCTTTGGCCCACGCCAACGGTCTCCACCAGGATCAGGTCGTAGCCGGCCGCCTCGCACAGCAGGATCGTTTCGCGGGTGCGCCGTGCCACCCCGCCGAGCATGCCGCTGCTGGGCGTGGGCCTGATGAAGGCCTGCTCCGAGCGCGAGAGGGCCTCCATGCGGGTCTTGTCGCCCAGGATGCTGCCGCCGGTGCGCGGGCTGCTGGGGTCGGTGGCCAGTACCGCCACGCGCCGGCCTTGAGCTATGGCGTAGGTCCCGAAAGCATCGATCAGGGTGCTCTTCCCCACCCCGGGTATGCCGGTGATCCCCAGCCTGATGGCCCCGCCGGTGAAGGGCATGGCATCGTTCAGCAGCCGCAGCGCGGCATCGCGGTCCTGCGGCCGTGTGCTTTCCACCAGGGTGATGGAGCGGGCCAGCGCCACGCGGTCGCCGCCTTTGAGCGCCGTGAGCAGCTGGTCCGTGGTGGCCTCCATGTGGGTCAGTACCCCTTGCGGTAGTTGTCCACCCATGCACTGTCGCCCACGTCGCGCAGCAAGCGGAAGGCGTTCTCGCCACGAGCGATGTCGTTCAGGTGCAGGATGCCGTATTCGGTGAGCAGCAGCAGCTGGCGCGGGGAAGGCGCTTCGCGCTTCTCGGCCCATCCTTTCCCCGGATGTTGTCCTTCTTGCAGCCGGAAGGGGTATTCCCAGAAGCGGATCTTCCACAGGTCGTCGAACACCGGGCAGTCGGCCACGTAGCGTCCCGTGGTGTCGGGGCCTTCGGGCAGGCACATCTTCACTTCGTACTTGCGGAAGAGGTTCTCCTTGGCGGGGTTGGCCGGGCTGGCCACGATGCCTTGGGCTTGCAGCACGAACTGTTCGCGCGTGATGGGATCGGCCTGGATCACCTTGCCTTCGTATTCCTTGACGATGAAGATGGTGAAGAGCTGATTGTTAAGGCCGGTGCTCAGGCTGATGCCGAACATCCGCACCGCGAAGGGGGCGGCTTCGAGGCTCCGTACGGCGAAGGGCCAGGCGAGCGACACGGCGATGAACAGAGCGCGGAACCACATGGCGTTGCAGGTAGCGCAAAGATACCGCAGCGTGGCCGCGAACACCAGTATGGGGCCATGGTCCGGTCTTGATCCGTGCGTATCCGCGACCATCCGTGGTGCTGGAATTCCATGTGATGCGCCGCAAGGCGCTATGTTACGGGAACCGGCCGAACGGTGGTTCCAAAGCGAAGGGGCCGCCTCTTTCGAGACAGCCCCTTCTTGGAACGCCGTTGATGGCGTTACTGTTTCACGAAGCGGGCCCGTGCATAGGTGCCGTTCTTCGGGGTGGTCAACTCCACGGTGTAGCTACCCGGCTCCAGGTCGGCGATGGGCAGGTCCATCCGTTGGATGCCCGCAGGCGCCAGGAACGAACGTACGGTACGGCCGCTGCCGTCGGTGATGCGCACGTGCAAGTCCGCATCATAGGCTTCGCTCAGCAACAATTCCGCCGCATGCCTGGCCGGGTTGGGCACCACCAGGATCGTGTTGCTCCGGGGCTGGAACAGCACCGACACCACGTTGGACAGGGTGGCTGCACCATCCAGGTCCACTTGCTGCAACCGGTAGTAGTTCAGGCCCATCTTCGGGTCGCGGTCCACGGCCTCGTACAAGGTGGTGCTTTGGGCGTAACCCACGGCCTCGGTCATGCCGATCTGTTGGAAGTGGATGCCATCGGTGGATCGTTCGATGATGTAGTGCGAACTGTTGCGCTCCGAAGTGGTGGACCAGGCGAGATCCACGAACCCATTGCCCGGGTGGGCATCGAGCACCAGGTCGGCCACCGGCAGGATCTGGCAGCCGATCACGGCGGCAGGGGTTTCGGTCCAGGTCACCGTGTAGGGGTTACCTTCCAGATGGTGGTCGTCGATGAACAGCAGGTACATCTGGTTGGCGGCCACGGTGAGGCCCGGCACCCATCCATAGGCGGCATCGTTCTGCGCCGGTGCAGGGGCTGCATAGGTCAAGGCCGAGGCGAAGGTGACTTTACCCATGCCAGTGGCGGCCGTGGGGTTGGCACCTCCACCGGACATGGTGCCGGTGAGCGAGGCGAAGGAGCAGCGGACGGGCGCACCGGAAGGCATACAACTGGTGCCCACGGGTGTGGCGGGTGGTGTGCCCATGGAACCCGACCAGATGGCCCAGTCGATGTCGGTCGGCACCGAAGGGGTGATGGTCATGGCCAGGTTACCGGCGGCGTTGGTGCGGAAGGCGTACCAAGAGCCTTGGCGTTCGCCGGCCAGGCAACCCCAGTTGGTGGTGGCGAGGTCTGGGCCACAGCCGTTGCCGTATGCAATGCCACTGAAGGAGACGGCACCGCAGAGGGAGAAGGCACCACTACAATCGGTCTGGAGCGTGGAGTTCCCCGGACCTTCCACCACGCAGATCTCGAACGTGCCCTGGGAGTTGTCGTAACCCCACACACGGATCCAGTAGGTGGCCCCTGGCGTCAGCGGGTTGCACATGCGGTCAATCGCGGGCATCAGCGCCTCTCCGTCGTCGTCGTCACATTCCACCAAGGTGAATGGCCCACCACATGCCGCACCGGAATACAGCGCCATGGCCGCATCGGTGAGGGTGCCGGACTCCGTATCGATGTACACCCGGCCGCTGGGCGGGGCCACGAACCGGAACCAGACATCGCCGCCTTGATAGTTACCGCAGCCTGGCGCAGGAATGCCTGCGGTGCTCGATGCGTTCACGTTGGTGGAACTGGTGAGGGAGCAGGTGGCGCCTGGGGTGAGCAAGGTGGCGCCGGTCACCAGCGGTGGGGTGGCGCAAGGGTTGTCGTTCACCGGAGGGGCTGGGCACGACACTTTGGCCACCCAACCGGGGTACACCACCGATGCATCCGACACGAAGACGAAGGTGAGCGAGCCACCGGGGGTGCTGGACACGAAGGGGCCGGGGATGGCAGTACCCCAATAGGCGCCTGGCCCGAAGGGTGCCGGTCCGAAGCCCACGCCGTTACCGCTGGCGATCATGGGGCTGGCCGTGGTGGGGCCGTCGAACACGTACATCTTGTCCCAGTTGGCTTCCGTGCGGAACGATTGGAACACCACGCGCAGGGTACGGCCGGCCGGCGCGGTGAACGTCTGCGTGGACATGGCCGTGGTGACGTTGTTCGCGTAGTTACCCGTGGAGCCGCCAGGGACTTCGTAGAACGTGGCATCGCACGGCGTGGGCGGAGGTGGTGGTGGCGGAGGTCCGCAGTTCACCGTGGCCTCCCAGCCCGAACCGCTCACGATGGCATCGGTGTAGAACACCAAGGTCAGGCAGCCCGTGGGGTTGGTGGCGGTGATGGTTCCAGGGCTGGTCTCGCCCCAGAAGGCTCCGTTGGGTGGTACCGCCGGGCTGTACGGGCCGCTCCAAGTGAGTTGTGCCGGATTACCACTGTTCACTTGGGCAGCAATGGCCGCAGGGGTGTTCAGCGCAGTGCTCGGCAGGATGTTCGCGTCGAAGATGTACAGCCCGTCGAAGTTGTCCTCCACATCGAACGAAGTGAAGTTGAGGGTGACCGGATCGGTGCTTGGTGCGGTGGGGCAGTAACGCACATGATAGGGTGCGATGCTCACGTTGGCCACCCCCAGGTTGCCCGGGTAGGCGAAGCCCGTGGAGCCACCGGGGTCGTACGAGATGGTGCCTCCCACGTGGACCACCGGAGCCGGTGCGTACGAGGTGATGTTGCATGCTCCCGCCACAGGAATGGGCACCGGGCCGCAGGATACCTTGTAGGTGTAGCCCGCAGCGGTGTTCACCACATCGGCGGAGAACACCACGATCAGGCAGCCGTTGGGGTTGGCCGCGTTGATGGTGGCGGAGATCTGGCTGGGGATGGTACCACCGGTATACGCGCCGATCAGGTTGGCAGGGAGCGGAGCGCCGGAGGATTGGTTGTAGATCCGGAGGAAGTCCCAGCCGTTCTCCAGGTTGAATTCGGAGAAGTTCAGCGTCACCACATCGCCCACCTTTTCGGGGCAGTGCGTACGGGTCACCGTTTCGCTGTTGGCATACGGTCCTGCAGCACCACCACTGTCATAGAAAGTGCCTTGGCAGGGTGGTGGGTTCTGGGTGTGTGCGCAGATGAAGAAGGGACCCTGTTGGTTGTTCACCTCCGTCCACACCCGGATGTACAGTCTTTCGCCCGGTGTCACCGTGGGTGGTGTGAGCGAAAGGCGCGGCATGTTCGGGGCATCGTAGGTGGATCCAGTGGTGGCGCAGGTACCCACGGCGACCAGTTGCAGCTGGGTGGGGCAGCCCACGCCGCTGATGTCGCGGTAGGCGGCCATGGCGAAGTTCACCGCCCCGAGTCCATCGGTGTTGACGATCAACGGATTCACCGCCGACACCGCCATGGGGACATCCAAGGTGAACCAGACATCGTTGTAATTGGCGGGCGGTGTGCCGCAGGGTGCCGGGGCCGTGCTGCTACCGGGCAAGAAGGTGGTTCCGGTGTTGGAAGCGTTCTCGTTGGTGGCCGAGGTCATGGTGCACTCTCCGGCCCCCACCGCCAGGTCGATCGCCCCGCAGGGGTTGTCGTTCACCGGAGGGTAGTTCGGGGTTACGCAAATGCTGAAGGTGCCGTGGTAGAAATATTCGGCCGCCTTCTTGTTCCAGACCCTGATGTAGATCGTTTCGCCGGCGGTGAGCGTGACCCCAGCGGTATTGCTGTTGATCCGGGGCATCAGGTTGGTGGCACTGATGTTATCATGGCAGCCCCCGGGGGTGATCTGCGTCAACGCCCCCACATAGCCGGGTGGGTCGCACAACGAGCCTGGGGTGGTCTGGCGGTACCACGCCATGGCCATGTCGGTGAGCGTACCGGCGAAGAGCGTCACGGTCATGTTGTTGGTGGGCGGCACCACCACGCGGAACCAGACATCGCGTGCCGCTGGGTTCCATAGCGCGGGCGTGGCGTACGGCGCACCGGGCATGCCACAGGTCATGTTGCCAATGGAAAGCCCGGGCGGCAGGGGCTGGGCGTTCACGGTGTTGTATTCGGCCGGTACGCAGGGATCGCCCGGGGTGAGCAGGATGGCGCCACAGGGTTCGTCGTTGGGCGGGGGCTGTGCGTTGTACGCGCAGATCGTGAAGCTGCCGTTCTCGTTGTTGTTACGTTCCCACACCCGGATGTACACGGTCTGCCCGGGCGTGAGGCCGTAGGTGGCCGGGTCGAACACCAGGCCTGTCGGGGTGTTGGGGCCGTTCAGGCCATCGATGGAGCACAGGCCGATGTTCGTGCCGGTGGCCCATGTGAAAGGCCCAGTTACGCAGTTCGGGGCGGTGTACAGGCCCATGGCGGTGGCACACACCCCCGACTCAGTGATCTCGATCCCGATCAGGCCGGAGGCCGGCACGGTAACGCTGTACCATACGTCGCTACCGCCGTAGTTCACGGCCATGCCATTGGGG
>SSGN01000022.1 GCA_008016945.1 Flavobacteriales bacterium | reverse complement strand
GCAGTAGTCTGTCCGGTACGCTCCCATCGGCGGCCACCGTGTTCCAGTGCTTCTTGTTCATGTGGTAGCCGGGCACGATGCCGGCGTACCGTTCGCGCAGTTCGATGGCACGCTCGGGGTCGCACTTCAGGTTCACGCTTAGGAACAGGTCCATGTCCATCAGGGCGAAGATCTTCCCAGCCACGCGGAACACCAGCGTTTCCGGGCCGAAGGGGAAGTCCTCGCTGAAACCGGGCTTCTTGATGCAATGCGCACGGAACTGTTCCAGCGTCATGGCAGCAGTGCGTAGATCACCGGCCTGCTGGGCGCGGCATCGTTCATCAAATGCGGGAGTTGCAGTTCCAGCAAGTAGTCACCATCGTGCACATCGGCGGGGATGTGCAGCAGCTCGGTGATCGTGCGTTCGCGATCCACGGTGTTGGGGAAATCCCAGAAGGCATGGTGGGCCGCCAGCACGCCGCCATCCTCCTCGCGGTCCACGCTGGGCAGGTCCAGCAGCAGGTGCTTCACGCCGATGCTGCGCAGCCACGCGCAGGCCGTGCTCTGCACGTAGGCAGGGTTCGTGCCGCTCCAGTCGCGGGTGGTGTTGTCCCTTTGCGGCAGTGTGCGGATGATCAGTGCCTCGGGCGGCCGTTCGTTCACCGCGTTACGCAACTGTTCCAGGGTGATCACATGGTCTTCCTTCGCATCGGGCGCGCGGCGGTCTTCGGGGCGGAGGCTCACCAGTTGCGCGGTGAAGAAGTAGCGTTTCAGCTGATCGCCCACCGGATGCACCTCGGGCGCAATGTGGCCCACGCTCTCGGTGTGCGTGCCGTGGCCGTGCGGGTTGAAGGTGACATTGCGGAAGTTGACCGGCGCACCTGCCTGCACCGCGTACGTCTTCCCATCGGCCTGCACCGGCTCCATGCGCACGGGCCCCACCCACCATGCACGCAGCTGGGGTTCGCCGTCGTGCAGTGGGAACGACAGGTCGATCGGCTTGGCGAGGTCCACGCGGAAGGCGCGGCCGTGGTGGGTGATCTCAGCGATCATCGTCGGTGACGAAGAGGTCCGATGCGATGCGGTCCGCGAAGTGACGGCCCGCCCTGCTCAAAACTAACCGACCATCCTGAATGCTCATGCTGCCGTTCGACACATGGCGCTGTACGGCCGACGAGTTGATGCTCAGAGCATCCACCTCCAGCTTTGCGATGTCCACGCCCCGCGCGGTACGCAGGCCGGTCATCAGGCGTTCGTTGGTGCGTTGTACGGGGGTCAGCGTTTCGCTCTCCCAGTAGGCCGAGCCATCCCGTAACGCTTTCGTGTAGACCGCGTTGTTCGCTACGTTCCAGCGGCGCACCACGCCGTTGAACGAATGTGCTGAGGGTCCGACACCGATGTACGGCACGCCCTCCCAATAGCTGGTGTTGTGTCGTGAATAGTGCCCCGGCCTGCCGAAGTTGCTGATCTCGTAATGGTCCAGCCCGGCGCGGTCCATGCGCTCCATCAACCGGTCGAACTGCGCGCTCTGGTCTTCGTCTTCGGGCATGTGCGTGACCCCGGTCTTCACTTGGTGCGCCAATGCCGTCCGTGCTTCCACGGTGAGGCAGTACGCGCTCAGGTGCGGCATGCCATGGTCCAGCGCGATGGTGAGTTGTTCGTCCCACTCGGCCAAGGTCATCCCCGGCAGGCCGTAGATCAGGTCGATGGTCCACGTGGCGAAGCCCGCGCGGGCGATGAGGCCGATGCTCTCCATCGCCTGCCGTGCATCGTGCGCGCGGCCCATCCACGCCAGCCGCTCATCGTGGAAGCTCTGTGTGCCGAGGCTCATGCGCGTGATCCCCGCGGCCTGCCATGCGTGCAGCCGCTCGGCGGTGATGTCGTCGGGGTTGGCTTCGAGGGTGATCTCCGCATCGCGCTCCACGCGGAACAGGTCGCGCGCCTGCTGGATGAAGGCCGCGATGCGCTCCGGGGCGAGCAAACTGGGCGTACCTCCGCCGAAGTAGATCGTGCCCATCGGCGCATCGCCCACTTCGCGCGACCGGCGTAACAGTTCCAGCTCCATGGCATCCAGCACGGGATCACGCTGCTTCGAGGTGCTGAAATGGAAATCGCAGTAGGTGCAGGCCCGGTGACAGAAGGGGATATGGAAGTAGAGGCCGGGCATTTCAACGGTCACAACATCAGATCACAAGCTCCAAGTATCAAAGCGCAAGCTCCAAGGTTCAAGCATTGATTCACAAGCTTCAAGAGTGCCTTCGTCATCACCGCATCGCTTTTGACCGCTTGAAACTTGGAGCTTGCAGCTTGTGTCTTGACGCTTGTGACTTGAAGCTTGCTCACTCCCTCACCAGCGCCCCACGCAGCGCTCCCTGGTTCAGCGAGATCCGGAACGTGGTACCCTTGCCCGGTGCGCTTTTCTTCACCATGATCTTGCCGTCGTGGTACTGCTCGACGATGCGTTTGCTGAGCGATAGGCCCAACCCCCACCCACGTTTCTTCGTGGTGAAACCGGGTTGGAACACCGTGCGGTGTTGCGAGGTCGGGATGCCCTTTCCGGTATCGGTCACATCCACGTGCACCTGGGCGCCTTCGGGGATGATCTCCAGGGTGATGCTGCCTTCGCCCTCCATGGCATCCACCGCGTTGCGGATCAGGTTCTCCACCACCCAGCTGAACAGGGCGCGGTTCAGGGGCACTTGCAGATCGGGGTCCTCAGGTTGCAGCACATCGATCCGCACACGCCCCGGCAGGCGTGGACGCAGGTACAGCACCGTGGCGCGCAGGGTGTGGTAGAGCTTTTCGGCGGTGAGGTCCGGTGCCGAACCGATCTTGCTGAACCGCTCGGTGACCACCTCCAAGCGGTCCACGTCCTTGCGCATCTCGTTCACCGCCTCGGGATCCTTTTCCTTCAGCAGTTCCATCCACGCCATGAGCGAACTGAGCGGTGTGCCGAGCTGGTGGGCGGTCTCCTTGGCCATGCCCACCCACACCTGGTTCTGCTCGGCGTTGCGGAAGATGCTGAAGAGCGCGTAGGCCACGATCAGGAACAGCCCGAGGATCACGAGCTGTACCACCGGGAAGTAGCGGAGTTGCGTGATCACCAGCGATTCCTCGTAGAAGATGTAGTTGCGCCCCTTGCCGGGCAGGTCGATGGCGATGGGGGCGTTGGCCTGTGCCATGGCTTTGATGCGCGCCCGCATCGCCATGCTGTCCTTGGCGATCAGCGAGTCGATATGGCCGTACTCGATCACGTGCTTCTGCGTGCTGTCGGTATAGATCACCGGTACGGCGGCGGTGCTCATCACGGTCTCGGAGATGAATGATCGGATGATGCCATCCATCACCTCCTGGAGCTCCGTCACCACTTTGGAATCCTTGTAGTAAAGAAGCTGCCTCTCCACACCGGGGATGGCAATACCGATGGGCTTGTATACGGACGCCATCGCCTTGATCTCCTCGGCCAGCCGCGCGGGATCGTTCACCACGGTGCTATCCATGTTGCGGTCGAACCGCTTTTCGCCTTGCTCATCGGTGATCACCACCGGTACCGTGGTGTTGTCGCTTACCACGCGCAGGTAGAAGGAGAAGTCGGTCTCGTCGTTGCCGCCCAGGCGTTGCATGGCCTCAGCGAACAGCTGCACCTTCTTCCGCTCCTCCTCGCGCAAACGGTTGAAGAGCTGTTCGGTGTAGTTGACCAGTTCGGCCCGGTTCTTCACCGCTTCGGCCCAGAGCTCCACCTTTCGACGTTCTTCGGCACGCACCCGTTCCACGATGGTGTTGGAGTACCATAACGAAGCACCTACGATGAGCAAGGCCATCGTGGCGAGCACCAACTTCCATCGCTGTTTGCGGGAGTACAGGTCCATCGTTCGGCGTGAAGTTCGGAAGTGCGTTCGATCCATGGGGGATCCTTGTCCGGGGTGGACTGCGGTCAGGCCCTACTCCACCTCGAAGGTCACTTGTTCTTCTTCCTGCTTTTCATCCATCAACCGGCCAAGTCCTTTGCGGCCACGCGGCTTGATCTCCGCAGTGGGCGTGGGTTCGGCGCCGGGTTCGACGACTTGGAACAGCGGAGTGCCGGGACCCTGAGGGGTACTGGTGGTGGCCGATGTGCGGCCCTTGAAAAGACCCAGCTCTTCCCGGAGGATCTGCTTCAGCTCCTGTTTCTCCTCCTGGAACTGACGTTTGCGCTTGGCCGCTGCCATGGCACCATCGTTGCCGAACTGTGGATCGCTCGCGGTGCCGTACATGTGGAGGAAGATGCGCATGCCCGTTCCGTCGTCCACGATGGGGCCGAATTCGTCCTGTACCTGACCCTTTCGGAACAGGTCGCTCAGCCGGAAGTTCAGGTGGTGGTCGATCCGGTCGTCGAACCAGTGCGTTCCGCTTAGTTCAATGTCCATCACGCTGCTGCTCACGAGCATCTGTGGCACGTGCACCGCGCCGTTGCGGATCTGGATCTGGTTCTCGAGGCGCGCGAAGTGGATGTCACCCAGGCGTTTCCGCAGCTCGGGGATGTCCACGAACGGGGCAACGAGCTTGTTCTTCTGAAGGTGGTCGGCCACCTCCAACAGGGGCGCGTGGTCCTTGATGTGGCCGTTGTCCACCGCGATATCGATCACACAGACGAGCCGGTCCATGTCCAGTTTCATCCCGGGGGAGAGCGGTGCATTGAATGCGACCTGAGCACGGGTACGGCCATCGAGGTGGCGGTGGCCGATGAAGTCCTGCCCGAAGTCCTGGAACTCGCGGAAAAGCGCTTTCAACTGGATGCCTTCCAACGTGGCGTTGATGGCCAGCGGATAGGATCGGTCGGTATCGCGTGGGTCGAGTTCCAGGCCGCCGTTCACGCGCCCGTTGGCCGTGGTGAAGACCATGGGTGCCACGCGCAGAACCTTGTTCCGCATAGCCAGCGACGCACTGATCCCCGTGGCTTTGAACTCCTCGAACACCAGTTCATCCACCTGGGCCTGAAGCGCAAGCTCGATGGAGGAGGGGAGGGTGAGGCGATAGTCCTTGACGCCTTCGCCGGAGTTCTCGTTGCTGATGAGCGTGGCCAGGTCGATCCGAGGTGAAGCGCCTTTGGCCTCCACCATCAGGTGTTGGTCGTCGAAAAGAAGGAATGGGACCAGATTGCCCAGTGTGCCGCTTAGGACGATCCTGTTCCCTTGCAGCTCCGCCTGGAGGCCCTGTACGGTGGCGTCGTTCCCGTGGATGGCCAGGTCGGCGTCCAGGTGTTCGATCCGGTGTCGGATCCCTTTCATCTTCAATGTGGCGTCGCGAGAGGCCAGCGTTCCGGAGATGGTGAGCCCGCGCAGGTCCTTGGGTCGGACCTGGCCCATATCACGCAGCTTCCCGTTCACGTGGAGGTCGGCTTTCAGGCGGCCTCCCACCTGCTCCAAGGTGTCCACTTGTGCGAACCGGAGCAGGTCGGCCAGGGCGATGTCCGCACGCAGCTCGGCTTTCACCGAGGCATCGCGGAGGCCATTGCTTTGCCAGTTCCCGCTTACGGAGCCGCTGCCGCTCTTGGCAGAAAAGTTCTTGACGACCAATTTCCGTGGAACACCTTGCGGCGTGAGCTCCAAAGCCAGCTCCCCGAACACATCGGTGAAGGAACTGCCGCTTCGCTGCTCCTTCAGCCGCCCCTTCACCACCTTGGCACCCACCGAGAGCGACGGCCCGCTGGTGGGCCCAGCATAGCGCACGGCGAGGTCCACCTCGCCTTTCAAGGCGTAGCGCAGAAGGTCCACCGGCAGGTCCGCAGGCAGCAGGTGCACCACGTCGGCCAGGTCCAGACCCAGGCCGTTCGCCCGCAGGTCCAGGTCATGGCCATGCGCGGTAGGCACCACCGCAAGGGTCACTTCCAAGGGGACCGATCCGCTGCGGACCTCGCCCTTGGTGATGCGGAAGAGCGCGTCGTTCCCGCCGAACTCCATGTTCAATCGCACATAGGCCCGGCGGTCGGCGAGCACGAGGTCCTTCCCGTTCCACCACGAACCCAGTTGTACATCCCCGGCCACGGCCAACTGGTTCAGTTGTTGGTCGAAGCGGCCGCGGAAGGTGAGCTTGTTGCTTCGGGTGTGGACCACCAGAGCCGACCGATCATCGCGGTACCGCAACGTGAGGTCGTTGAAGCTGACTTCGTCCAGGTTGATCGGGCTGGATGCCTTGGAGGTGCTGCCCGTTCTCCAAACGATGTAGTTCTCTTTGCCGTTGGCATCGAGTCCCGGGTAGAGCTTGACGTTCACCGCATGTACTTCCTGCACCGTGTGATCGCCACGGAAGAGGTCCAGGAGGCTGAATTCGAGATACAGTTCCCGGGCGAAGAGCAGGGTGTCCACCGGAGCACCATCACTGCGTACCTCCTTGGCCAGCACGTCGCTTAGGCGCATGCTCGCCCGTGGGAATCGGGCGATGAGGGTGAGGTCCATGCCGCTCACCGAGACGGGCGTGTTGAGCTGTTCGTTCAACGCCCCGATGAGCTTCTGTTTCACCTCGCTCTCGTACACCTTGGCCAGCAGCACCAACGCCCCGAACCCCACCAGCAGTAAGGCGGAGAGCACCAACACGGCCTTCCGTAGTCCACGCAGCATCTCGAAGGTGCGAAAGGTACCCCTGCCCATGACAGGAGAACGGCAACAACCGTGCTGTTCGTTCACAAGCCCGTGTTATTCGGTGGTCAGGATCCACCGATCGGCGCGGCTCACTTCCGCTTGCTCAGGAACAGCACCTCCTTTTCGGTGAGGTGTCGCCACTTGCCACGCGGAAGGTCCTTTTTGGTAAGCCCGGCGAACACCACGCGGTCCAGCTTCAGTACCTGGTAGCCGAGCGCCTCGAACATCCGGCGTACCACGCGGTTGCGGCCCATGTGGATCCGCAGGCCCACCTCCTTACGCGTGCCACCGGTCACATAACTGGCCTCATCGGCCACGGCAGGGCCATCGTCCAGCTGCACGCCGGTAACGAGTTGTTCCAGATCGGCCTTGGTAAGCGACTTGTCCAGCGTGGCGTGGTAGATCTTCTCGGCACCATGGCTGGGGTGCGTGAGTTTCTTGGCCAGGTCGCCATCGTTGGTCATCAGCAACACCCCCGTGGTGTGGCGGTCCAGCCGCCCAACGGGGTACAGGCGTTCGGAACAGGCATCGTCGATCAGGGCCATCACCGTGCGGCGGTCCCGGGGGTCGTCCGTGGTGGTGATGAAGTCCTTGGGCTTGTTGAGCAGTACATAGCGCTTCTTTTCGGTGCTCAGCTTCTGGCCACCATAGTGGACCACGTCGCCAGGGCCCACCTTGGTGCCCATCTCGGTAACGATCTTCCCGTTCACGGTGACCACTCCGGCTTTGATCAGGTCGTCGGCCTCCCGGCGGCTGGCCACCCCTGCGTTGCTCAGGTACCGGTTCAGACGGATACGGCCATCGTCATTCCCTTCCTCCGCTTTCTTACCCCGGCTGCTCGTGCGGTCGGGGCCACGCCCCACATAGCGCTTGGTGCTGGCATCCCGTTCGCGGTATCCGCGCTCGCGGCGAGGAGCGTCAAGGCTGCCTCCTTCGCGCACCGCTTTTGGTGGGCGCTTTCCCGCCCGTTTGGAAACGGGACGGGTGCCTGGGTCCGGGCCGGCGTGTGCGGCGCGCGCGGCGGGTCCTGTTGGTCGCGGTGCGCGGGCGGTACGGGTAGACGGTCGTTCCCTCTGCTCCTCTCGCTTCTTCCGGGGGCCTTCCGCACGCGATGGGCCGCTTCGCCCCGGCTTTTCGCCGTGGCCTCCACCGGGCCGCTCCCGACCTCCCCGTGCGCTGCCGGGGGTGGGGCGGGGGCCCCGGTCGGATGGATGCTCCGCACGCCGGTCCCACGGGCCTTGGCTGCGGCGCGGGCGCTCCGCATCGTCGTTGGATGACGACCTGCGGCCGCGTGGGCCATCGCCCGCCGTACGTTGGTGGCCGGTGGAACGTGGGCCGGAACCGGGTGTACGGCTCGAACGGCCTTTGGATGGACGTTTACTTGAACGGTCGCTCATGGACTGTGGGGTAGAAGGCGTCGGTGATATGGTGTATGTAAGGCTTGCCGGCGGGGTGCAGGATCACACTTACGATGTCGAATCGGAGCGCAAGTTCGCACCCGGTGGCCGCAACGTAGGCATTCGCACCGCGGATCATGGTCCTGCGTTTGCCTTTTTTCACGGCTTCTTCAGGCTGGCCGTGCTGATCATTGCTACGGGTCTTCACCTCCACGATCACCAGTTCATGGGCGGTTCCGGCGATGATGTCCAGTTCGTCCTTACCGAAGCGCCAGTTGCGTGCGAGGATCCGGTAGCCACGGTCTTCCAGGAATCGGCACGCATATTGCTCCCCTAAGGCACCTTTCTCGTTGTGTACGGCCATTTGTGGAGAAGTACAAGCGTAACCAATGCCCCGGCACGCCGTTGAAGGTCTAAAATTGAGGAAACTTCCGATCACCCATGTCCGGAGGAACGCCGTTGTGGCGCCGGACCCGGATCCAGAACCTGCCATGCACGCCATCCTTCGTCCTGTCCTCATCGCGGCCGCTTCGTTCACCTTGTTCGCGGCGCCCGCCACCGCCCAATCTTTCGAGGGGGTCATCGAGTTCTCCAAGACCACCGGACCGGTGATCACCAACTACAAGTATTACGTGAAGGGCGATCGGATCCGCATCGAGGAGATCAGTGCCCGTGGCGAGGTGCAAGGGATCATGTTGGTGGACACGCGGGATAAGACCGTGACCGCCATCAGCCCCGAGCGCAAGCTGTACATGGATGTGCCGAACATGCGCCTGCCGAAGGACGTGGAGGCTACGGTGCAGAAGACCTCGGAGATGAAGGATATGGCGGGCTACAAATGCGAGAAGTGGCTGGTGAAGAGCCCCAAGGAGGATCGTACGCTCACCTATTGGGTGGCGGCCGATGAGTTCAACTTCTTCGTTCCGTTGTTGGAGACACTGAACCGGAAGGACGAGCAAGCCGTGTTCTTCTTGCACATCAAGGACAACAAGGGCGTGTTCCCCATGCTGGGTGTGGAACAGAAGATGGACGGCGCCGAGGTGAGCCGACTGGAGGTGAAGAAGGTGACCAAGGAAGGCCAGAAGACCGCGCTCTTCGAGATCCCGGCCGGCTACAATAAGTTCGAGCGTAACTAAAGACCCTCGCGCAACCCAAAGGGTGTTCTTGAGGTACCCTTTACTGAGCCGGTGATGAAGATCCGGCCGAGCTCAGCGATCGGGACCACTGGGGTGATAGCGTGAAAGGGTGCGAGGCATTTCACCTTCTCACGCTTTTCACCCTTTCACCTTTTCACCATTGGATCGACCGGTTCTTTCATGCCGTCTCAGTAAGCTTCGCGGGCAGGTGTTCCGGCGGGTGTGCCGAAGCTTAGCGTGGCGCCTTCTGCGCTTACCTGGAGTTTCGCAGGGGCGCCCAGCACAAGCGGCCGGTTATCCGTGATATGTCCGGCGGGGAACCCAAAGCATACCGGGTACCCATGCGGCGCTACGGCCTCGGCGATCATTTCCTCCACCTCCAGGCCGAAGGGGTCTTCGGGGTTCTTGTCCCGCATGTCGCTCATGCCCCCGACCA
Organism: Flavobacteriales bacterium; assembly: GCA_008016945.1. The sequence goes on along the minus strand of SSGN01000022.1, from coordinate 38,426 downwards.
CCAGACCGGTCAACGCACTGAACCAGCCGCCGTGCCGTAGGTTCTGGATCATCCGGTCGGCGTGGTAGCGGAGTTCATCCAAGTCTTCCAGGAAGAGGATACGCCCTCGCGGGTCGAGATCGTAGGGGGTGCCGCGCAACGAGTATAGAATGGAGAGATTGCCGCCTATGAGGAGGCCTTCACCGTGTCCGTGGCGGTCCATGCTGGTCACTGCCGTGCTCCGGAGGGTCGGGATGGTTCCGGCCGAGAGGTCGCCGAAGAGCACGTTGCGGAGCCCATCGCGACAGGCTTGCGATTTCGCCCCGATCGCGAACGGCATCTGCCCGTGCAGGGAGGCCATGCCAAGGTTGGTCAGTGCGCTGTGCAGTACGGTCACATCGCTGAATCCGATCAGCCATTTGGGTGTGTGGAGCAAGGGCGATAGGTCCACCCGGTCCATGATGCGGATGGTGCCGTAGCCACCACGGGCGCACCAGATGGCTTTCACCGCAGGGTCGTCGATGGCCGCTTGGAGGTCGGCGGCACGTTCCCCGTCGGTGCCCGCTTGCTGAAAGTGCTTGCGCCCAACCCCGGCACCGAGCTGTACGTGCAACCCCCAACTTTCGGCCAAGGCGATGCCATCGCCCAGTTCCTGAGCGGTGATGGCACGCGCCGTGGGTACGATGGCGATGGTATCACCCGGACGAAGTGGGGCAGGGAGCGTAGCAGCCATGGGCCGAAGATCGCCCACCCGTGTGGAACGGGCCGTTCAACTTTCTGAACAGCCAATGCCAGGCGATCCGGTCGCTCTTCCCTCCAGGCTTGCTTCCAGAGACCGATCCCGTAGGCCCGGCCCTCGGTAGCTTTGCTTCTTGCGGTCCACGTCTTCGGAGTTCCAACAGGTCCCCCGTATCGGCCGGTGCATGATCGCCGCGCAATGCCGGCCGCTATTGAATGCCGAACGGGCGTTTAGAACTTCACCGAGATACCCCCTTGGGCCACGCTCTTGGCCGCTCCCACCTCGGCGTACAGTCCGAAGTTGGGTGCGAAGAAGTAGCGGAAGCCGAAGGTGAGCTCCATGCCGAAGGGCATCAGGCTCTTGAGGGTGACACCGCTGTCCTCGGGGCCATCGTCCTCAACCGTCCACTTCGCGTCCCGGTAACCCAGACCGAAGCCCACGTAGGGGTCGAATTTCGCGTCGCTCCCGATGTGGTAGTTGAACCGGGCCAGGATGCTGTACGTGCTTCGGGTGGTTCGGCCCTTGTATGAGGTGGAGTCGTACTCGTACCGGTAGTTCCATTCGTTGGTGGCGTAGGCCACGTTCAATCCCAGGCCCACATGGTCGTCCATGGCATGCTCGAACTTGAAGTACACCGGCCCCATGCTGCTGTAGGATACATCGCTGTTCACATCGAAGTTGCGGTTGATCGCTCCCAGGAAGGTGCCTACACCGTAGCCAACGCTGAGGGAGGTGGATCCCTTCGGAAAAGCTTGGGCATGGACGGTGCTGCTGCTGAGGAAAAGGCTCGCTCCTGTGGCGAGGCCGAGGATCAATGGGCGGAAGTTCATGGTGCGTTGCATGGGGTAAAGGACGGAAGAGGATCCGTGTTCGGTGCCTCACCTTCCCAATTCTCGTGCCGAACTGTTGAAAAGGTGGCACTTCGGTACTTTCGCAGCCCGAACTCCCCGTACCCGTGAAGGAACCCGCCCGCACCACCGTCACCGCCGCGTTGCCCTATGCCAACGGCCCCTTGCATATCGGGCACATCGCCGGGGCCTACCTGCCTTCGGACATCTACGTGCGTTGCCTGCGGGCCCGTGGTAAGGAGGTGCTCTTCGTCTGCGGTAGCGATGAGCATGGCGCGGCCATCACCATTCGCGCGATGAAGGACGGTACCACGCCCAAGGCCATCGTGGACAAGTACCACGCCATGATGGGCAAGGCCTTCGCGGACTTCGGCATCCATTTCGACATCTACCACCGCACCAGCGCCGATCTGCATCGGCAGACCAGCCAGGACTTCTTCCTGGAGCTGTACAAGAACGGAGCCTTCACCGAGCAGGAGGAGATGCAGTACTACGACGAGGAGGCCAGGCAGTTCCTCGCCGACCGCTACATCAAAGGCACATGCCCGGTGTGCGGTAATACCGAGGCCTACGGCGACCAGTGCGAGAAGTGCGGCACGGCGCTGAGCCCGAAGGAACTGAAGGAGGTGCGCAGCACCCTGAGCGGAAGTACGCCGGTACTGAAGCCCACCAAGCATTGGTACCTCTCCATGGACCGTGCGCAGGCGTGGATGGAGAAGTGGATCAATACCGGCGAGTTGGATGGCGTACAGCAGCACGATGCCGCGGAATGGAAGCCGCAAGTGCTGGGCCAATGCAACAGTTGGTTGAAGGACGGGTTACGTCCGCGCGCGATGACGCGTGACCTGGATTGGGGCGTGCCGGTGCCCCTGCCCGGTGCGGAAGGCAAGGTGCTCTATGTGTGGTTGGATGCACCCATCGGCTACATCACCGCCACCAAACAATGGGCGAAGGACCACGGCACCGATTGGGAGAAGTGGTGGAAGGCCGAGGATACACGACTCCTGCACTTCATCGGCAAGGACAACATCGTGTTCCATTGCATCATCTTCCCCATCCTGCTGAAGATGCACGGCGGTTTCGTCCTGCCGCAGAACGTGCCGGCCAACGAATTCCTCAACCTCGAAGGGCAGAAGCTCAGCACCAGCCGCAATTGGGCCGTGTGGCTCCACGAATACATCGAGCGGTGGCCAGGTCGGCAGGATGAGCTGCGGTACGCGCTGGCCAGCATCCTGCCCGAGTTCAAGGACAGCGAGTTCACTTGGAAGGACCTCCAGGACAAGAACAACAACGAGCTGGTAGCGATCCTGGGCAATTTCGTACAACGCGTGTTCGTGCTGTGTCACAAGTACTACGAGGGCAAGGTGCCGCAGCCTGCGGATGGCAACGAACAGGATGTATTGCTCTTCGCGGAGTTGAACACGCTCCCGGCCAAGGTGGCCGATGAGGTGGACCGTTTTCGTTTCCGCGATGCGATGGCCAGTGCCATGCAGGCCGCGCGCTTGGGCAACAAGTACCTGACGGAGACCGAACCATGGAAGCTGGAGAAGACCGATCCAGCGCGCGTGCGTACGATCCTTTTCAACAGCCTGCGCATCACGGCCGCCTTGAGCGTGCTGCTGGAGCCCTTCCTGCCCTTCACCAGTGCGAAACTGCGCACCATGCTGGGAGTGGGAGCGTTGAAATGGGATGATGCCTTGAAGGCCGGACTCATCGTCCCCGGCGCTGCGCTCGGCAAGCCGGAACACCTCTTCAAACCCATCGACGACGAGGCGATCAAGGCCGAAGTGGACCGCTTGCATGCCATGCAACCCGCATCTGTGGCTCCGGCAGCTCCGGCGGCGAAGAAGGAAGCGGCGGTGGCCAAGGCGAACATCGCGTTCGACGACTTCGCCAAGCTCGATCTGCGCATAGGGACCATCGTTACCGCGGAGAAAGTCGAGAAAGCGGATAAACTGCTCAAACTGACCATCGACATCGGCGAAGCCACACCGAGAACGGTCGTCAGCGGCATCGCCCAGCACTTCGACCCGGCGGCCCTGCCCGGTCAACAGGTGCTCTTCCTGGCGAACCTGGAGCCGCGCAAGATGCGTGGCGTGGAGAGCCAGGGCATGGTGTTGATGGCCGAGGACGAGCAAGGCAAGTTGCACTTCGTGCGACCGGGCAGTGCACTGTCGAACGGCTCCGAGGTACGCTAGGGAGTTGGCACGCGGCCACGACGATCCACAGCGGGCCAACCCATGGAACGCAAGGTCCTCAACCGTTCGGTGTACGATCGGGCCCCATCCGCATTCAAATGGACGGCATCCCGGTAGCAACTATCCGGGAAGCTCCAATTGGAATGATCCCACAACGGTACCCTTGGGTAGCGCGCACGGAGATGAGCGTAATAGGCCGCGGTATCCGTGTCCGCTTGCACGGCGGCGTGTACGGGGGTATTCACGAGTATGCAGGTCACGCCGCTCGAACCGCAGAGCCGGATGATCTTGTCCAAGTATCGCACCTGGTCCTCGGCCGCACCGAATTCCGGCGGCCGCCTGTTCCCTTCTCGTCGTGTCCGCTCGCGTTGGGCCAAGTCATGCGCGAGTTTGTGATCCGTGAGCTTGAGGTATCCGCCGAAGTTGAGGTCGCGCCAGGTCGTGGCACGTCGAAGGGCTTTGCTGATGTAGGCTCGACGCTTGAACGGCGTTTGAAGAAGGCTGGCGTAGGTGTGGTAATTCAACGCGAAATGACGCATGTCCTCCGCATCGAACAGGAAGAAGTTGAATGGTAGCTTGTAGGTGATGTAGCGCTCGCTTCGTGTGAGGGTATCCTGTTTCTTCTCCAAGCCCATGTAGTTGCACGAGAGCCAGATGGTGTCCAGTTGCGGGTTCTCAGCGATGAAACGGCGTGCCTTGGCGTGTGCGAAGAGGAAGGCCTCGCCACCCTGGGCCAGGCTTACCACACCGGGCAGTTGCGATGGGTCGATCGCGCACTCAACCTGTGAATCACCGAGCACGAGGGTGGTGGTGCCTGGCGGAAGCGTGAACGAAGCGCGGTCCAGGAGATGATCCGTCCACCGGATCATGGCCGCGTTGATGAGCGTGAGCGCCACGAGGAAGAGCAAGAGCTTGATGAGCAGTGCGCGCAACGTCATCGCCTTCAGAATTGGAAGTAGATGAAGTCGTTGGCGGCCCCGTTCTTCCAGATCACCAGCTGTGTGAGCAGGAGGTAGATGGCATAACGTGCCAGGATGGGGATGCGTTCACGCGACCATTGCAGTGCGTGTTCCTTGCTGCGCTGGGACCACTCCACCAGGAATAGACCCACGATGCAGAGCAGCAGATCGTTCGGCAGCTTCAGCGTGCTCCACGGCAGGTCATTGATGAGGATGTTGCCGTAGATCCGTCCCATATGATGAAGGCTATCGGCACGTAATAGTGCGAAAGTCATCGATAGCAGGACGAACATCAGCAGTATGCGTACCGCCTGTGCCGGGCTTGGAAGCAAGGTGTCGGTCGGTAGGCTGGGCGAACGGTTGATCCCCTGGCCGAGCACCAAAGGCATGAAGTACAGGCTTTGCAGGATGCCGAACACGACAAAGGTCCAATTGGCACCATGCCATATACCCACGGCCAGGAACGTGACGCTGATGGCGATGACCAGACCGCGCTTGCCGAGATCGCGCAGGACAAAGCTGAGCGGGGTGAACACGTAGTCCAGCATCCACGAGGTGAGAGACACGTGCCACCTCCGCCAGAAGTCGCCGATGTTCAGGTTGAAGAGCGGGTAGGCGAAGTTGATCCGTAAGCGGATGCCCAGGAGTTTGCTGAGGCCGAGCGCCATGTTGGAATAGCCCGAGAAATCACAGTAGAGTTGGACGATGTAGAGGCTTACGGCCCCGATCAGCGTAAGACGGCCGTGCGTTTCCGGCGCATCGAAGACCGTGTTGATGTGGTCGGCGAGTGCGTCGGCGATCACCACTTTGGCGAAGAGCCCCCAGAGCACCTGGCGGAGACCATCGCTCATCAATTCGGCATCGGGTCGACGTGCTTCTGTGATCTGCGGGAGGAAGTGCTGCGCACGCTCGATGGGACCGGCCAGCATCTTCGGGAAGTGGAAGACATAGGTGAGGAAGTCCGATCGGTCGGTGCACGGTTCGATCTCCTCGTTCTGTACATCGATCAGATATCCGATCATTTGGAAGGTGTAGAAGCTGATGCCCAGTGGAAGAGCCAGCTGCAAGGTCCAGATGTGGGGTGCCAGGCCTATCGCGAGCAACAGGTCATGCACACCATCCATGAAGAAGCCCAGGTACTTGAAGTAGATGAGCAGGCCCAGGTTCAATGCGATGCCGAGGCGGAAGAGCGCTGTGCGCGTGCGGCCTTCGGGTAGCCGGGTCAGACGGAGGGCAAGCGCATGGTTGATGAGCGCACTTCCCGCGAGCATGATCAGGAATCGTAGATCGGACAGGCCGTAGAAGAACAGGCCCGCGAGGAGCAACACACTATTCTGCCAACGGGCCGTTCGCGGCACCAACCACCAATACGCCACCCACACGGTGAGCATGAAGGCCAGGAAACCGCCCGAATTGAAGAGCATGCGAGGGCGTTACCCGCCGGTGAGCTTGGACCGGATCAGCTCGATGAGCGAACCCATGTTCTTCAGCTTATTGATCTCCTTCAGCTTGAACTTCACGTTGAATTCCTTTTCCAGCCCGGTGATGATGGACATGTGCGTGAGCGAGTCCCAGCCTTCCACATCGGCTGCGGTCAGCTCATCCTTCATTTCGAAGTTGCCATGCCCCAGCACCGATTCAACGGTTGTGCGGATGCGGGGTGTTAGTTCCTCTCGTTGCATGATCAAACGTTATGGATTGCGCTCCATGAGCACCTTGGCGTTGTGTGGCATGTAGCGGACCGTTTCCGGATGGGTGGATGTGAACGTGCGGGTGATGGCGAAACCGAGCCTCTCGTAGAGCCCGATCGCTACGCGGTTGTCGGCGAAGGCCTGGACCTGCGCCTTGCGTGTTCCGGCTTTTTCTAGGTGGGCTTGGATCAAGGACGCGGCCATTCCCCTGCCGCGATGCATCGGGTCGGTGTGGACGTATTCGATCTGCAGGGCATCTTTTTCACGGTCGATCTGGATGCCGCTGATGATCGCTGCCTTTTCGCGAAGCGCGGCGAAGCGATCCGGTGGAAATGTGAAACCGATGAGGTTGGCCTTCAACAGTCCGGATGGCATATCGTCCTCGGCTCCTTCGATCCATCCCGCCACGGCTGCGGCCGGCTTGCCTTCCACCTCTGCGATGAGGAAGCTGCTCACGGAAAATTCACAACCGTCTACCTCCTCTTCAAGCATCGCGGTGATCAGCGCGCGCGTTTCGTCCTCGCTCAGACCGAAGAGCGTGGCCAGGCCGAAGTGTGGGCTATTGCTCTTCTCCGCAGAGACGATCGCATCCACGAGGAAGGGGATGTCCTTTGTGGTGGCCGGGCGGATGTCGGTGGCGGCCATCATATGGTGAAGAGCGCTTGCAAGGCTTTGCGATCCGTCTTTCCGTTGGTGTTGAGCGGGAAGGTGTCCACGAAACGAAGGCGCGTGGGGATCATGTAGGCCGGTAGTTGTGCGCGCAGGTGTGCCAGCAGTGGTTTGGTGTCATGCTCACTGCCTTCGATCGCCAGGGCGACTTCCTGGTTCCCCAGCGCGTTACCAACGGCCAGCGCCACAGCGTTGGTCCGCTCCAGAAAGGTGCGTGCGTGGTGTTCGATCTCCGCCAATTCCACCCGGTAACCCTGGATCTTCACTTGGTGGTCAAGGCGTCCGAGGTACAGCACATCGCCTTCGGTGTCCATGGTGCAGAGATCGCCGGTGCGGTAGAATCGTTTCCGTTGACCATCACGTTCGAGGATGAATATGGCTTTGGCCGTCTTTTCCGGGTCATTCCAATATCCGGGTGTCATTTGTCCTCCGCCCAGGCAGAGCTCCCCTTTCATCCCTGCCGGTAACACCTTGAGGTCGTCGTCCACGATGAGGAGCTCCGACCCCCTCATCGCACGGCCGATGGACAGCACTCCATTCACAGCTTTGTTGTTGCCTGCCCGATCGAAGGCATATTCGGTACAAAAAATGGTGTGTTCCGTAGGGCCGTATACGTTCAGGATGCGTGCGTTCAGAACGCATCGGCTCCATTCCGTGGTCACATCCACCGGAAGGGCTTCGCCGCAGAACAAGTTCGTGTGCAGTGCGGGCGCTGCGATCTCGTCGAAATACGGCCGCAGGTAGTTGATGATGGACGGGACCATCAAGGCCACGGTGATCGCCTTTTCCTCCAGTAGTTCGGCGATATAGCCGTACTTGATCTCGTTCTTCGGTACCGTATACACACAGGCGCCATGAAGCAAGGGCACCAGGTAGCTCATCACCGAGAGGTCGAACGTGAGTTCGAACATCTGGAGGCATCGGTCCTCGTGGGAGAACGGGACCTTGAGCGCATCGAATCCTTCAAGGAAGGTGGCGAGGTTGCCATGTGTGATGGGTACGCCCTTCGGTTCACCGGTGCTGCCGCTGGTGAAGAGCACATAGGCGAGTTTGTCCGGATGCGGCTCCTGGACCGCCGGTAAGGCACTTGCTGCCTGCAGGGTGCCCATGTTCACGGCCTTGCACTCCAGTTGCTGCTTATTCCCGTCGGAGGTGAGCAGGCTGCGGATACCGGCGCGGGCGGCGATCACCGCGTTGCGCTCGGAAGGAGCCTCCGGGTTCAAAGGCAGGTAGGCACGACCCTCCATCCACAAGGCGATCAGGGCCGCATAGGTGGGCAGGTCATCGTTGGCCAGCACACCCACCACGACCTCCTCGGTGGGGATCTGGGTGCGGATGGCCTGGCGGATCTGGGCGATCGTAGCGCCCAATTCCGCGTACGAGTGGTCCACACCGGCGATGCAGAATGCCGGTCGGTCGGCATTTCGTGCGAGTGATGTCCCGAGTCGGGAAAGGTGGCTGATCACGGGGTTGTTGATGACGGACATGATGCCTTACTCTGCAGATCCAAGTGCATTGCGGACCATGCACGGATCAACAGACGGCGAAGGTAACCAAGTAGGGAAGGCCGGGTAGTTCCTTGGAGAGGTCCCGGACAACCCGGACATCCACACCCGGGCGTTGCTCTTAGAGCCTGTTCAGGATCTCTTGAACGATGGACTTCGAAGCTATTTTTCGACCAGACGCAGCCTGAAAATGTTGGCGTAGCGGTGACTACGGGAACATTTTCGGGCGAAGTATGGGCGGAAAAGAGACCGAAGGACGAGTTTGAAGGGATCCTGAACAGGCTCTTACAAGGCCAGGGCACATTTCACCGCTGCTTCGGCATTGATGTTGCCATAACCCTTCGACCCAGCGGCCTTGCCCGGTCAACAGGTGCTCTTCCTGGCGAACCTGGAGCCGCGCAAGATGCGTGGCGTGGAGAGCCAGGGCATGGTGTTGATGGCCGAGGACGAGCAAGGGCGGCTGGTGTTCGTTCAGCCCAAGGATACCGTGGCACCAGGTGGTGAAGTGCGGTGATCGGCGGGGTCAAGGGATCCGCCTTTCCGGCTACCTTCGCGCCCGCTATCCCGACCCCATAGTTCAATGGATAGAATAGGAGTTTCCTAAACTCTTGATCCAGGTTCGACTCCTGGTGGGGTCACTGGGCGGTGGGGCCTAAGGTCCCATGCCTTGGAATATCGGCGGTCTGACATCGGTCAGTCCGCGAGCTCGTCGGATCACCGCACTTTGTACCATGAAGGCCGGACAACTGACGAGTGTCACCTGCTACCACTGTGGGGATCCCTGTGCCGATGACCACCGCCAGCGCGATGGGCACGACTTCTGCTGCCAGGGCTGCGAGGTGGTGTACGACCTGCTGAACGAGGCCGGGCTGTGCGATTATTACACACTGGGGCAGAAACCCGGCGTGAAGCAACGGGCCAGCGTGGACGAGCAACGCAGTGAGTTGTTCGCATTGGCCGAGGTGCGCGAACGGATCGTGGAGTTCAGCGAGGAGGGCATCACCCGGGTGCGGTTCAGCGTGCCGCAGATGCATTGCAGCTCGTGCATCTGGCTGCTGGAGAACCTGCACCGGATCGATAAGGCGGTGATCCGGTCGCGGGTGTCATTCGCCGATAAGGAGCTCTCGGTCACCTTCCGCGAATCACAGTTGCCCCTTTCAGGCCTGGTGGAGCTGTTGCGACGTATCGGCTATGGCCCCCAGCTCACCAATACCGCCAAAGGCAGGGGCGCTGGTGTCGTGCCGCACATGCTGTACATCCGGCTGGGTGTGGCCGGGTTCATCTTCGGGAACACCATGTTATTGAGCTTCCCCGAATACCTCGGGGCGGACAACGAAGCCGGGTTGAAGGTGGGATTCCAGTGGCTCATCGTGTTGTTCTCGTTCCCGGTGGTGTTCTTCCTCAGTACCGACTTCTTCCGCAGCGCGTGGGCCGGTATCCGCAGCCGTACGGTGAACATCGACATCCCCATCGCATTGGGTATCGTGGCGCTTTGGACACGCAGCTTATGGGATGTGATCAGCGGGGCGGGTCCCGGCTACTTCGACTCGTTGGCGGGGCTGCTTTTCTTTCTCTTGATCGGGCGGTGGTACCAGGCGTATACCTACCGGGCATTGCGGTTCGACCGGGCGCTGGAGGATTTCCTCCCCCTGGTGGTGATTCTGAAGCGGGGTGATGTCGAGGAGCCGGTGAAAGTGGACCGACTGCGCCCGGGGGACCGGATCATCGTGCGCGATCAGGAACTCGTGCCCGTGGATGCCGTGTTGCGCGAGGGCGTCGCCCATATCGATAACAGCTTCATCACCGGTGAACCGTTGGCGTTGCGCCGGGATCCAGGGGATACCATTAAGGCCGGCGGTCGGCAGCGTGGCGCGGCCATTGAACTGGAGGTGATCCGTCCGTTCGGTGAAAGCCGGTTGAAGCGATTGTGGGCCGAACAGGCCGCCGTGGGCGAACGCCCCGCCATGCCGCGCATGATCGATGGTGTGGCCCGTCGGTTCACCATCGCCGTGCTGCTCATCAGTGTGGGTGCGGCGCTGTATTGGTGGGGGAAGGACAGCACCCAGGTATGGCCCGTGGTGACCTCGGTGCTCATCGTGGCGTGCCCCTGCGCCTTGGCGCTGAGCATGCCCTTCGCCTATGGGCATACCATCCGCTTGTTGGGCAAGAGAGGCCTTTTCCTGCGCGATGCCGAGGTGGTGGAGCGTATGGCGCACGTGGACATGGTGGTGTTCGATAAGACCGGGACGCTCACTGCGCGCGAAGCTCATGAGGTGGCCTGGCGAGGGCGAGCCCTCACCCCAGAAGAGGCATCCGGTATACGCTCCATCGCCCGCAACAGCGCGCACCCGCTCAGCGCGGTGGTCCACCACCACCTGAAGGGCCCCTTGCTCCCCACCACCGAGGTCCGGGATGTGGCGGGCCAAGGGGTGATGGGAACGGTGGAAGGCCGGTCGGTACGGGTGGGGTCGGCGGCGTTCTGCGGTGTCGGCCCTGTTCCACGTGCCAGCGGTGAGGCGATCGTGCACGTGGCCATGGAGGGTGAGGTGATCGGCCACTTCCTCATCCGAAAGCGGGCGCGGGGCGGGATCGAAGATGCCACCTCACGATTGCGGGAGACCATGCACCTGGCCTTGTTGACCGGCGACGACCAGGTGGATGAAAGCCTGCGCGATCTGTTCGAAGTGGGCGACATGCGGGTGGGTTGTTCACCTACGGACAAGACCAGGTATGTGATGGAGCAGCAGGAACAGGGTCGTCGGATCCTGATGGTGGGTGATGGCCTGAACGATGCCGGCGCCTTGGCCCAGAGCGATGTGGGGATCACCGTGACCGAGACCAGTGCCGCACTGACCCCGGCCAGCGACGCCATCCTGGATGCTGACGCCATTGCGGATCTGCCTCATTTCCTACGCCTCACCCGTCGGGCCCGTCGCATCGTGATCGCCAGCTTGGCTATCTCCCTGTGTTACAATGTAGTAGGTGTGTCCGTGGCCGTGGCCGGGCACATGACCCCCCTCATCGCTGCCATCCTGATGCCCTTGAGTAGCGTTAGCGTGGTGGGTTTCGTGTCCTTGGCGGTCTGGTTGGCCGCACGGTCCGGAACAAAGGCGGCCATGCCCCGAACCGGACCCGCTCTGGAACTTCAGGGTCGGATCAACGTTTGAGCGTGGGATACGGACCGAAAGCGAACTTTGTACCCCCTCGACGAGGGATCCATAAACAAACCAACGATGGAAGCAGTGAGCGCCAAGAAGGCGCAGAACAGGCAAGGCATGTATAAGGTGGTGATGGAGCAATTCGAGCGCGCCGCCGATGTCATGGGACTGGATGCCGGGGTCCGCAAGATCCTAAGCCAGACCAATAACGAGATCGTGGTGCATTTCCCGGTGAAGCTGGATGATGGCACCATCGAGGTGTTCACCGGCTACCGGGTACAGCACAACAATGCGTTGGGGCCCTATAAGGGCGGACTGCGCTACCATCCTACGGTGGATATCGACAGCGCCCGTGCGCTCGCTATCTGGATGACCTGGAAAACCTCGCTGGCCGGGCTGCCATACGGCGGAGGCAAGGGTGGTATCGAGATCGATCCCAAGCAATATTCGGCGGGCGAATTGGAGCGCATCACCCGTCGCTTCACCTATGCGCTGGGCGACAACATCGGGCCCGACCTGGACATCCCTGCGCCCGATGTGAACACCAACGCGCAGATCATGGCGTGGATCGCCGACACCTTCAGCAGCACCCAGGCGCCGAGCACCCGTTTCGCCAACATGCACGTGGTTACCGGTAAGCCGCTGGGCGCCGGTGGCCTCGAAGGGCGCGATCGGGCCACGGGCTACGGCGTGGTGGTGACCCTGAAAGCTTGGGCCGATCGGCGCAATGAGGCGCTCAAAGGCAAGCGCTACATCGTGCAAGGCTTCGGTAACGTGGGGTATTGGACCGCGCACTTCATGGCCCAGGAAGGGGCCATCCTCGTTGGCGTACAAGATGCCGGAGGCACCTTGTACAATAAGGCCGGTATCGACCCGGAACAGCTCAACGCTCACTCCGAAGCCAACAACCGCAGCGTGGCTGGCTTCAAAGGTGCGGAGGTCATCGATCCCGCAACCTTCTTCGGACTGGATTGCGATATCGTGGTGCCGGCTGCCTTGGGCAACCAGATCACGGCGAAGAACGCTGGTTCCATCAAGGCCAAAGTGGTGGCGGAGGGCGCCAACGGCCCCACGGACACTGAAGGTGAGGCGATCCTGCGCAATATGGGCGTGGAGATCATCCCCGACATCCTATGCAACAGCGGCGGTGTGATCGGCAGCTACATCGAGTGGCTTCAGAACAAACGCGCCGAGTACTGGAAGATCGATGAGGTGCTGAAGATGATCAACGAGAAGATCACCACCGCCTTCACCAGCGTGGTCCATACCGCTGTGGAATTCAAAACCGACTGGCGTACCAGCGCCTATATCGTGGCGTTGCGCAGGCTGGAGAAGGCCTATAAGGAGCGCGGTATCTTCCCATAGTGAGGTCTTGCGTTTTGAAGAAAGCCGTGGCATTTGCCATGGCTTTCTTATTTTGGTTGGCGCACGACTGACGAAAGTCATCCGAGGCTCCTGACACACGTCAGCATCCACCGTGGATAGCCCGGGCACTTTCGCATCGCGTTAGCGCTGTCACATGAGCGTCATTTTTCTTCTGCTCACCGTAAGCACCCTGGTCGCTGGGGTGTTCCTTCTCGGCTTCATCTGGGCCGTGCGGAAGGGGCAGTACGACGATGACCATTCACCAGCCGTGCGTATCCTGTTGGATGATCGGGTGCGGACGGACGATGAAGGCGTGAATATGGACGGAAGCGGAGATGTGAAGAAGAGAGAAAGTGAGCGTGCCGAGGTGCGAAAGGGCGACGGAACGCGGACTTTCTCCACGTTGCATGCCTTCTCCACCACACGCATCCATTCGCCGATCACGCCCTCCCTCCTCCTCTCTTCTTCACGAAGCATCAGCGCACAAGCGAAAACGACGACACCATGACCGAGCGTTTCCAGTACGATAACCGTATCGTCAAGAATTTCCTGTTCATCACCATCCTTTGGGGGGCGGTGGGTATGCTGGTGGGCCTTACTGCCGCGCTACAGCTGGTAGTGCCCGAGTTGAACTTCGCCAAGTGGGTCAGTTTCGGGCGGATACGCCCCCTGCACACCAACGCGGTGATCTTCGCCTTCGTAGGCAATGCCTTCTTCGCCGGGGCCTACTACAGCATGCAGCGCCTGCTGAAGACCCGGATGTTCAGCGACCTGTTGAGCAAGATCCACTTCTGGGGCTGGCAGCTCATCATTCTGTCGGCGGCCATCACCCTGCCGCTGGGCATGACCCAAGGGAAGGAATACGCCGAGCTGGAATGGCCCATCGATATCGCCATCACCCTGGTCTGGGTGGCCTTCGGCATCAACATGATGGGCACCATCCTCAAGCGGCGCGAACGGCACCTGTACGTGGCCATCTGGTTCTACATCGCCACTTGGGTCACGGTGGCCATGCTGCACATCGTGAACAGCATCAGCATTCCGGTGGACCTGGGCAAGAGCTACAGCTGGTATGCCGGTGTGCAGGACGCGCTGGTGCAGTGGTGGTACGGGCACAACGCGGTGGCCTTCTTCCTCACCACGCCTTTCCTCGGCCTGATGTACTACTTCCTGCCGAAGGCGGCCAATCGCCCCGTGTACAGTTACAAACTTTCGATCATCCACTTCTGGTCGCTGATCTTCATCTACATCTGGGCGGGGCCGCACCACTTGCTCTATAGTGCACTGCCCGAATGGGCCCAAAGCCTTGGTGTGGCGTTCAGCGTGATGTTGATCGCGCCCAGCTGGGGTGGCATGCTCAACGGCCTGTTGACCTTGCGTGGTGCGTGGGACCGTGTACGGGAGGAGCCCGTGTTGAAATTCTTCGTGGTAGCGATCACCTGTTACGGTATGGCCACGCTGGAAGGTCCTCTGTTGAGCGTGAAGAGCATCAACGCCATCGCGCACTACACCGATTGGATCGTGGCTCACGTACATATCGGCGGGATCGGCTGGAATGGCTTCCTCACCTTCGGCATGGTGTACTGGCTGGTACCGCGCCTTTTCGGCTCCAAGCTGTACAGTACCAAACTGGCCAACGCCCACTTTTGGTTGGGTACGCTGGGTATCGCTTTCTATTCCATCCCGTTGTATTTCGCCGGCTTCTTCCAAAGCCTGATGTGGAAGCAGTTCACCCCGGATGGCTTCCTGGTCTACAAGAATTTCCTGGATACGTTGCTGGAGATCAAGTACGCCTATTGGTTGCGTGCGCTGGGGGGGACCATCTACCTGATCGGTGTGTTCATCATGGTGTACAACGTGGTGAAGACCGTGAAAGCTGGTAAGCTCATCGCCAACGAGGATGCCGAGGCACCCGCCCTGGAGAAGCTCGCCAAGGAGCCTGCCGGACACTGGCACACCTGGATCGAGCGCCGTCCGATGCAGATGTTGGTCTGGAGCTTAGTGGCGGTGGCCATCGGCGGTATCGTGGAGATGGTGCCCACCTTCCTGGTGAAGAGCAATGTGCCTACCATCGCGAGCGTGAAACCGTACACGCCGCTCGAACTCCAGGGTCGCGACATCTTCGTTCGCGAAGGATGCTATACCTGCCATAGCCAGATGATCCGGCCCTTCCGTAGCGAGACCGAGCGCTATGGCGAGTACAGCAAGGCGGGTGAGTACGTGTACGACCACCCGTTCCAATGGGGAAGCAAGCGTACCGGTCCGGACCTGCACCGTGTGGGCGGAAAGTATCCGGATAGCTGGCACTATTATCACATGTTCGACCCCACGAGCATGAGCCCTGGGTCGCTGATGCCAGCCTACCCGGCACTCTTCGAGGATGTGTTGGACACCACCACCACCCGGCGCAAGATCGAAGCCATGATCACACTGGGGGTGCCCTATGAACAGGAGTACGGAGAGGGCTTCGCGGACCGGGCCAATGCCCATCTGGCGGAGCAGAGCCAGAAGATCGTGGCTAACCTGAAGGCCGCCGGTGTGGAGGCGCCTTCCGACCTGGAGATCATCTCGCTGATCGCGTACTTGCAACGTATCGGTACGGACATCAAAGCAGGTAGCACGGCTGCCGCGCGATGAACGGAATGATGATGCGCACCCACCAGCTGGGCGAGCATCCCTGCGGATACCTTGGATCGACCACACCTACCAACGGACGATGCTGAAGTTCATCAAACACCACATGGATACGATCGCGGGCATCGGGATCTATCCCGTGGTCTCGTTCGTGATCTTCTTCAGCATCTTCTGCTTCGCACTGATCTATGTATGGAAGGCGCGCCGTGAACACATCGATCACATGGCCGCAATGCCCCTCACTGACGAATTGAACGCCAATGACTCCCAACGTCATGATCGCTAACATCCACAAGCGTGGCATCGCCACTTTCATTTCCATTCTGGCCGTTTTCGGCGTGTACGCCCAAAGTGCTCCGGCTTCCATGGGCACACCCGCGTTCGAGGTGGGGGCTCCGTTGATCTATGCGCTCGTGGCGCTTGCGGTCATGCAGGTGATCTTCATCGTTTCACTCGCCGGGATCATGCGCACATTGGGTGGACCTGGTGGTTGGATCAAGAAGCTGGTGGATCGACGCCTTGGGCGGGCGGTTGCCCTTGCGCCGTTGGCGCTGATCTCCATCTCCGCCAACGCCCAGGCATACACTGGTGGCGATAAGGACCTGAGCAGCTATGAACTGTTCTGGCTGCTGGTGGGCGTCAACCTCCTGTTGTTCATCATCTTGATGGTGCAATTGCGGTTGGTGCGGAGTTTGACCACCGTGGTGACCGGGGCTACCGAACCCATTGCCACTACCGCTGCAGAGACCGGTCCGTCGTGGCTGGACACTGTACTCAACAAGTTGACCCGGCGCGCCAGTGTGGAGGAGGAGAAGGACTTGGAGTTGCATCACGATTACGATGGCATCCGTGAACTGGACAATGTGTTGCCGCCTTGGTGGTTGTGGCTGTTCTATGGAACGATCATCTGGGGCGTGGTGTACGTGGTGAATGTCCATGTGATCCAGATCTGGCCCGATTCCGTGGGAGAGTACGAGAATGAGATGGTTCAGGCCAAGGCCGATATCGATGCATACCTGGCCACCCTCACCACCACCGTGGACGAGAATACCGTGACCATGACCGACGATGCAGGTACATTGGCCAGCGGTCGTGAACTCTTCACCACGTTCTGTACCGCTTGCCATGGCGCGGATGCGTCAGGTTCCGAAACGAGTGTGGGTCCCAACCTCACCGATGCGTTCTGGCTCCACGGAGGAGGGATCAAGAACGTGTTCAAGACCATTAAGTACGGGGTGCCGGAAAAGGGTATGATCTCCTGGAAGACACAGCTGCAACCCGCTGAGATCCGAGCCATCGCATGTTACATCATGAGCATGGCAGGGAAGGGCGGTGCCACACAGAAGGCGCCCCAAGGCGAGGAGTGGAAGGAGGATGGTGGTGTAGCCCCTGTCGATAGTGCCAAGGTGGCCGTAACCCAGTAGCGATCGAACAGGCTTGGCACCAATGACCGCGGGTCGGCGACCCGCGAGAGCGGTCATTTGACACGGTGAAACCGTTCCTGAGCGAAGACGGTGACCCGGACTGACGATCGTCAGACTGCCAGGGGCATATAGAGGAGACTTTTGTCAGCGCGTGGATCAGAACGTATCTTCCGCAAGTGAGATGGCGCCACAGCCCGCACATATCAAACGAGACAAGGCCGGCAAGGACGAGAGCTTCCGCGATGCGATCAGCACCGTGGACAAGCAGGGTAAACGCGTATGGGTTTATCCGAAGAAACCCAGTGGCAAATTCACTCGGTGGCGGCAATGGCTGGGCTACAGCCTCGTCGCTTTCCTTTTCATTGGGCCCTTCATCCGGATCGGTGGCGAGCCACTGTTGATGATCAACCTGGTGGAGCGCCGTTTCGTGTTCTTCGGTCAGTCGTTCTGGCCTCAAGACTTCCTGATCTTCGTGCTGGGCTTCCTGGCGTTCGTGGTGTTCGTTGCGTTGTTCACTGTGGCATTCGGTCGGCTGTTCTGCGGCTGGGTGTGTCCACAAACGGTGTTCATGGAACATGTCTTCCGCCGGATCGAGTATGCGATCGAGGGCGACTGGAAACAGCAGCAAGCGCTGAACAAGGGGCCTTTCACCAACGAGAAGGCGTTGAAGAAGACGGCCAAGCATGTGATCTTCTTCACCATCAGCTTCCTGATCGGCAATACCTTCCTGGCCTACATCATCGGCACGGATGAGTTGTTCCGGATCATCCGCGAACCCGCCTCGCAGCATGTGGGTGGCCTGGCCGCCATGTTCCTCTTCAGTGGTGCCTTCTATGGCAACTTCGCGTTCTTCCGCGAACAGGCCTGTACCACGGTGTGCCCCTACGGTAGGTTGCAGGGGGTGTTGCTGGACCGCAAGAGCATCGTAATCGCCTATGATCATGTTCGTGGCGAGGACCGTGCCAAGTTCCGAAAGGGTGAAGTACGCAGTGAGGTGGGCAAGGGCGACTGCATCGACTGCAACGCCTGTGTGCATGTGTGCCCCACGGGGATCGACATCCGCAACGGCACCCAGCTGGAGTGCGTGAACTGTACGGCCTGTATCGATGCCTGCGACCACATGATGGTGAGCGTGGGCCTGCCCACCGGCCTGATCCGCTATGCTAGCGAGGCCGAGATCGCCGAGAAGAAGCCCTTCACCTTCAATCTGCGCCTAAAGGCCTACAGCGGCGTACTCGCTGCGATCGTGGGGGTCTTGCTGTTACTCATCTTGATGCGCAGCGATGTGGACAGCACGCTGCTGCGCACGCCGGGTATGCTGTTCCAAGAACGACCCGATGGACGGATCAGCAACCTGTACGCGATCAAATTGGTGAACAAGACACAACGGATGATGCCCGTCAGGTTCGAACTGCTCGGCGTGGAGGGTGATGTGCAGTTGGTAGGCAAACCCATCGAATTGGATCCCGGCGAGCTGGCCCAGGGTGAGTTGTTCATCATCCTGCCCAAGGACCAGCTGGACGGCATGAAGACCAAGGTGGTGGTGGGCGTGTACAGTGGAGATAAGCTGGTGGATAAGGTGAAGACATCGTTCGTGGGGCCGGTGAGATGATCAGAGAATGGGATACGGATCATGGCCCAATGCACCCGTACCGTCGACCCGGAGGGTCCACAATGGTCAACCCGTGAATACCCACTAACCCATTGAAACATGAACTGGGGCAAAGGACTCACGCTCGCATTGATCGCCTTCGCGGGCATGATGGCTTGGTTCGTTTTCAAGGCATCGCAGAACCCCATGCCGTTGGTAACGGAGGACTACTACGGTGCGGAACTGAAGTTCCAGGGCCGTATCGATGAGGCCGCACGGGCCAACGCGTTGAGCGCACCTGTGGCGATCACCCTTACGCGGAGCGCGGTGCGGCTGGTCTATCCGGATGAGTTGCGCGGCCGGAACATCACGGGTGTACTAACCCTGCAACGCCCCAACGATCCCCGCGGCGACCGAACGATCCCGCTTCTGCCTACGGATTCGGCCATTCATGTTCTCCCCGAGGTTGATCTCCTGCCTGGTCGGTACAACATCCGGTTGGAGTGGCAGGCCGATGGCGTCGCGTACTACACCGAGGAGAAGTCCTACGTGCCATGAATCCGTGGTACATCACCGCGTTGGTGATGGGTGTTGCCGGAAGTGCACACTGTATAGGCATGTGCGGCCCCATCGCACTGGCGGTACCTTCTCCGGGTCATGGCTTCGGTGCGCGGCTGCGGAGCACGTTGCTGCTGAACGGTGGCCGCCTGACCACCTACATGCTGCTCGGCGCGGCCATCGGCACCTTCGGGCAGGGCCTTCGGCTGGTGGGCTTGCAACAGGTGGTGAGCATCGTGGCCGGGGTACTGCTGCTGCTCTCCGTGCTGGTGCCCGGCCTGTTGCAGCGGTTCAGTCCAACGGGTAGGATGTCCATGGGCATTTCGAGGCTTCGCAGCGCCTTGGCCCGCAACCTGAAGCGCACCACCCCCGAAGCGCTTTTTCTCACCGGCTCGTTGAACGGACTGCTGCCATGCGGCTTGCTCTATGCCGCTCTGTTGGGTGCATCAACCGATGGCTCCGCTTGGGGAGGCGCGCTCTTCATGCTCTTCTTCGGCCTCGGCACATGGCCCGCATTGTTCGCCCTGCGCCTGGGTGGCGGTATGCTCGGTGACAACGCGCGCACCTGGCTGCGCAAGGCATCGCCGGTGTTGGTGGCGATGGTGGCGGTGCTGATGATCCTGCGCGGGCTGGAGCTCGGGATCCCGTACGTGAGTCCTGCTCCGGCGATGACGCCTGCGGAAACAACGGTGTGCCATTGATCTTTGCACCATGCGCATCACGGCCACCGAATTCATCCTCTACGTCGCTGATCAAGCGCGAAGCACCGCGTTCTACCGTTCGCTGCTGGGCTGCGAGCCCATCCTGAACGTACCGGGCATGACCGAGTTCTCCCTGGGCCATGGTACCAAGCTCGGACTGATGCCGGAGCAGGGCATCGCACGGATCATCAGCGGACCGATGCCGCACCCTTCCCAAGGGCATGGTGTGCCACGGTGCGAGTTGTACTTCGTGGTGGAGGATCTGGACAGCGCCATGCATCAGGCCCTTCTGGCCGGTGCCGTGGTGGTGGATCCCGCTGCCGACCGCGATTGGGGCCACCGGGTGGCCTACTTCGCGGATCCGGAAGGACATGTGGTGGCGCTGGCTTCTGTGATCGGCGAACCGGCTTGAGGTGATGATCATCACCGTTGGGCACCCCTCGGTACCGGACCTTTGGTGGGACCAACATCGAAGATCATGACTGAGACCAAAGAAATACGCGTTCACATTTCCGACCTGCACGGCGATCACCGCATCTGGCTGAGCGGATTGGTGTTCTATAAGCAGGAGGTGGCGTTGTTGGAGGATCGCATCGCCGAGATCGCCAAGCGGAACACAGCTACCGAAGTGCTTGCCGAAGTGGAGCATTTCCAGAACCAGTATATCCGGCAGGCCGAAGTGATCGATACGCTGCGCAACAAGATCAACCATCATGTGGATGACCTGGCGCGCGAGTACAAGGAGCGTCCGGTGGCCGTGGATCACCGGCTCTTCACCGATCATACCGGCATGCGTGAGGAGATGGATACCTTCGAGAGCATCTACGGTGAGCTGAAGCGAGAGCTGATGCGCTGGCTGGCGAAACGAATGTGAAGCCTGTACCATCGCATGGTAGGGGGCTGTCCGATCCTGGACGGCCCCTTCTCATTCCGACGGTGACGATCATCACACAATACATAGCAATATGTCTATACGTTTGTGCCGTCATGGAACGCATGATGGAAACGATGCTCAGCGAACGGGTAGGGGCGGAGAAGCTGCTCCGGGCCAGCGAGATGCTCAAGGTGGCGGCCCATCCGCAACGCCTCGCCATCCTGGATCTGCTGGGCACCAAGGAGCGGATCTGTGTGCGCGACCTGGTCGAGCTGCTGGGCATTGAACAGGCCATCTTGAGCCAACACCTGACCCTAATGCGCGACAAGGGCCTGTTGGAGGTGGAGCGGTCGGGCAAGTACAGCTACTACCACGTGGCGCAGCCCAGCTTCCTGAAGATCATCAAGGACCTCGAATCCTGCTGCGAACGATTGTGATGGAGATCCTCGGCTATATCGGTGCGGTGGTCATGGGCTTGTCCCTGGGTCTGATCGGCGGTGGTGGAAGCATTCTTACGGTGCCCATCCTGGTGTACCTTTTCAGTGTGGACGCGGTGTTGGCCACGGCGTATTCCTTGTTCATCGTGGGGCTCACCAGCCTCATCGGCAGCTTCAGCCATGCACGCATGGGCAACATCCACTGGCGCATGGCATTGGTGTTCGGCCTGCCCAGCATCCTGGCGGTGTATGCCACGCGGGCCTGGTTGGTGCCGGCCATCCCGGACCCCATCCTGTCCACCGGAGCGTTCGTGGTGAGCAAACCGATGGGCATCCTGTTCCTCTTCGCGCTGCTGATGGTGGCCGCGGCCTATAGCATGATCCGCAAGGGGAGGTCGGCTGCCGCTTCCTCACCCGCGCACACCGCCGCATCATCGACCGCCGCGCCCCTGAACTATCCAATGGTCCTGCTCGAGGGTATCGTGGTGGGCACCAGCACCGGCATCGTGGGGGCGGGCGGTGGTTTCCTGATCATCCCTGCACTGGTGCTGCTGGCCAAGCTGCCCATGAAACAGGCGGTGGGCACCTCGCTCATCATCATCGCTGCCAAATCGTTGATCGGGTTCACCGGCGACCTCTCCGGCGGAATGACGATCGCGTGGGACTTCCTGCTGGTGTTCTCCGCCGTGGCGGTCGGCGGCATCCTGCTGGGCAGCTTCCTGAGCAAGCGCGTACCCAACGAAAAACTCAAGCCCGCTTTCGGCTGGTTCGTGCTGGTGATGGGCGTGTACATCATCGCCAAGGAACTGTCGAACCTCTTGAACTGAGTGCACCGTGATGCACCTCATTCGACCATAAATCCCCGAAGACCATGAAAATCGAACAGATCTACACCGGATGCCTGGCCCAAGGCGCGTATTACATCGAAAGCAACGGCGAGGCCGTGGTGATCGACCCCTTGCGCGAGACCCAGCCGTACATCGACCGTGCCGAGCGCAATGGCGCGCGGATCAAGTACGTGCTCGAGACCCACTTCCATGCCGATTTCGTGAGCGGCCACCTGGACCTGGCGCAGAAGACCGGAGCGACCATCGTGTACGGCCCTTCGGCCACCCCGGGGTTCGAAGCACACATCGCCACCGATGGTGAGGTGCTCAAGGTGGGCGATGTCACCATCACCGTGCTGCACACGCCCGGCCACACCATGGAGAGCGCCACCTACCTGCTGAAGGACAAGACCGGGAAGCCGCACGCCATCTTCACCGGCGACACCCTCTTCATCGGCGATGTGGGCCGCCCTGACCTGGCGCAGAAGGCGGGTTCCATCACGCAGGAGGACCTTGCTGGATTCCTGTACGAGAGCCTGCACAACAAGATCATGCCGCTGCCCGATGATGTGCTGGTGTACCCCGCCCACGGCGCCGGTAGCGCCTGCGGCAAGAACATGAGCAAGGAGACCTTCGATACCCTGGGCAACCAGAAGGCCACGAACTACGCGCTCAAGGCCGCGACGAAGGAGCAGTTCATCAAGGAGGTGACCGATGGGCTGCTGCCGCCGCCTGCATACTTCCCACAGAACGTGGCGATGAACAAGGGCGTGATCCCCAGCGTGGACACCGTGAAGGAGAAGGGGCTCAGGGCGTTGACACCCGACCAGTTCGAACTTGTCGCGGAAACGGAAGGCGCTCTGGTCCTCGATACGCGCGATGCGGATGTCTTCAAGGACGGCTTCATCCCGCGCAGTATCAACATCGGCATCAAGGGTGAGTTCGCACCCTGGGTGGGAGCCATGATCCCCGATGTGAAGCATCCGCTGCTGATCGTGGCCGATGAAGGTGCCGAGGATGAAGTGGTGACGCGTCTTGCCCGGGTGGGCTACGATAATGTGTTCGGTTTCCTGAAAGGTGGCGTGGCCGCTTGGAAGGAGAGCGGCAAGGAGTTGGACACCATCACCTGCATCGATGCCGGTGAGTTCGCTGAACGGTTCAAGGCCGGGAAGATCCGTGTGGTCGATGTGCGTAAGGATGGTGAATATGTCGCCGAGCACGTCGATGGTGCATGGCATGCCTCCCTGCAGTACATCAATGCCAACCTCGCCGCCTTCAGCAAGGACGAGACCAACTACGTGCATTGCGCCGGCGGCTATCGCAGCATGATCGCCGCCAGCCTGCTCAAGGCGCGTGGCTACCACAACCTGGTCGAGGTGCGCGGTGGCTTCAATGCGATCAAGAAGACCGATGTGAAGGTGACGGACCACGTGTGCCCCACCACCTTGAAGAAGTAGACCATCCCCTTGATGACCGTCGATGAGCGGGGCCGCCCAAGTGCCCCGCTCACCGGCGGCCTTGCCCTGGGTCGATCACCCGGGCCGTACAAGGACCGACCGTTCACCACACCCATGATAGAAGCCCTTTCCAAGCCCTGGCCCTGGTATATCGCCGGAGCCCTTATCGGAGCGACCGTACCCTACCTCCTGATCATAGGGAACAAGACCTTCGGCATCAGCAGTTCGTTGCGCCACTTGTGCGCGGCCTGCATGCCCGCCAACATCAAGTTCTTCAAGTACGACTGGAAGAAGGAGGTCTGGAACCTGTTCTTCGTCGGGGGGATCGCCGTGGGCGGCTTCTTCGCGGCCACGGTGCTGGCCAACCCCGAGCCGATGGTGCTTGCCGAGCCAACGGAGGCCTACCTCGCCTCCAAAGGGATCAACGACCGATCGAACCTCCTGCCTGCCGAGATCTTCAGCTGGGAACGGATGTTCACCCTGCGGGGACTGATCTTCTTCGTGATCGGTGGCTTCCTCGTGGGTTTCGGTACGCGCTACGCCGGTGGTTGCACCAGCGGCCATGCGATCATGGGCCTTAGCAACCTGCAATGGCCCAGCCTCGTGGCCACCGTGATGTTCATGGTGGGCGGTGTAGTGATGACCTGGCTGATCCTGCCATACCTGCTCACCCTGTGAATACTGGGGTGACCGGCGATCGGCTGCCCGTCCCATACCGCATGCACCACCGACCGCTCACCCTCCTCATGTCCCGATGAACAAGTTCTCTTTTCCTATGGAACGAACGATCCCACAACCCACCGATCTCCAGCAGCGTGAGCTCGATGCCATGTGCGTGAACGAAAGCGCCTTGCAGCATCCATGGTGGCACAACCTGAAGTACTCCGCCTGGGGCATCCTCTTCGGCATCGTGTTCGTGAAGGCCGAGATCGTCAGCTGGTTCCGCATCCAGGAGATGTTCCGCTTCGAAAGCTTCCACATGTATGGGGTGATCGGCACTGCCGTGGCCGTGGGCCTGATCAGTATGCAGATCATCAAACGCACCAAGGTGCGAACCATCCATGGTGAGGAGATCCATGTGCCAGCCAAGGAGTTCAACAAGGGGCAGATCTACGGCGGCCTGCTCTTCGGCCTGGGATGGGCCATCACCGGTGCATGTCCCGGTCCGCTGTTCGCACAGGTCGGCGCGGGTCTCACCGTTGCGGCCGTTACGTTCCTCAGCGCCGTGGCCGGTACGTGGGTGTACGGCCTGCTGCGCGAACGACTGCCGCACTGACCAACATCGATCCATGAGGTCCGGGCCCTCCGTACCTTTCGCAAAAGCCCCCAAGCCATGAAAGGGACCAATGCCATCGGTCTTGACGCGAAGAAGGCCGCCAAACTCGCCACCAAGCTGGACACGCTGCTGGCGAACTACTCCATCTTCTACCAGAACACCCGCGGCCACCATTGGAACATCAAGGGTGAGAAGTTCTTCGAGCTGCATGTGAAGTTCGAGGAACTCTACAACGACCTGCTGCTGAAGATCGACGAGGTGGCCGAACGGATCCTTACCCTGGGCGCCGCGCCATCGCACAACTATTCCGACTACCGCAAGGTGGCCACGGTAAAGGAAAGCAAGCAGGTGAGCGATGGTGTTACGGCGATCAAGGACATCCTCGATTCGTTCCGCACGGTGATCGCCTTGCAACGCGAACTGCTCGACCTCAGCGCCGATGCCGGTGATGAAGGCACCAACGCCCTCATGAGCGATTACATCCGCGCGCAGGAGAAGCTGGTGTGGATGTACGGGGCGTACCTGGGCAAATAGGTCCATCCGCGGCTTCGTGGTGGCGTACGAGCGGAGAAGCATGCGCTGAGCCATCGGGCGTGGACCATGTTCGGCTTGCCGCGCCGCATCGTGGCGCACGTGCAAGCCGGAGGGTGCCAGGTCTGTTCCGTGAGGTAGGTCACCAAGCGGGGCGGAGGTGCGATCCACCTTTGCACCCATGTTCGGAACCTCGCCATGGCACCGTGTTGCAGGGCGTTGGTCGGTGTTGGCGCTCCTCCTGATCGCTGCTTCAACAAGCGTATGGGCAACCCCGGAGCCCGAGGTGGATACCCTGCGGCAGGATGGTGCGTTGCGCCATGCCTTGTTCCATGGCCGGGTGGATGGGCACCTTCGCCTTTTCACCATGGGCACAGTGAACCGCCCGGGCCTTTCGGACCACTACGCCGGCGCGTTCGGTGGGTCGGTGGGTTACCATACCGCGCGCTGGCACGGGTGGCGCTTGCGGCTGATGGCGGGCTCCTCCCTGCCGCTGTTCGCCTCGGAGCTGAAGCATGCCGACGACCCCGACCTGATGCCCAGTCGGTATGAACTGGGGCTTTTCGATGCCCGTGGTCAACAGCGGCACACCTACGCGTACATCCAGGAACTGCACGCCGACTACAGCACCCGCGATCAGCGGTGGCGCACCACCTTGGGCAGGCGGTCCATGGACCAGCCCTTTCTCAACGGGCAGGACAGCCGCATGCATCCCACGTTTTTCGATGGTGCCACCGTAAGCTACCATCCACGAGAAGATGCACGCTTCGAGGTCGGCTGGATCCACCACATATCACCCCGATCCACCTTGTTCTGGTACCCGGTAGGCCGAAGTATCGGCACCTTTCCCGGTCAGGGGTACGACACCGAGGGGCGTCCTTCGGCCTACGGTGGCCAACTCACCACGGCAGGGATCTTCACTGCAACGGCCGAATGGAAGGCGCTGCCGGGTACCACGGTAACCCTGCACGATCTCCTGGTGGAAGGCATCTTCAACACCACGCTGCTACAGCTCCAACACCAGGGCGATGGTCCATGGCGGTACCACCTTCGCGCCATACGCCAGGATGCCGTGGGCGATGGAGGCCATACGGTGGACAGCCTCGCCTATTTGCCGCGTGGTGCATCGAGCAACACCATCACCGGGCGAGTAGAACTTAGGGCAGGGCCTTGGTCGCTTCGGCTCAACGGGACCCGGATCACCGCTGCGGGCCGTTTCCTGATGCCGCGGGAATGGGGCCGCGAGCCCCTGTACACCTTCTTGAGCCGGGAGCGGAATGAAGGACTGGGCGATGTTCGGGCGACCTCGGCGAGCGTGCTGCACGAACACCCAAGGATCAAAGGCCTGCGAACCGAAGCGGCCGTCGGCCTGTACCAGCTGGGGTCGGCGGCCGATGTGGCCCTGAACAAGTATCGCATGGTCTCCTATGGCCACACCGTGTTCGATGTACGATACGCGTTCCATGGCGGGTTGAAGGGAATGGAACTACGGTTGTTGTACGTGTACAAATGGCCTTTGGAACGGGCGGCCCTTACCGTGGCACAGGTGTACAATCGGGTGGATATGCACCATGCGAGCATCGTGCTGGATCATCGGTTCTGATACCAATTCGCAGTAGAGGACCACTTCGTATCGGCCTGCGAAGAATGCTTCATCCCGCTTGCGGGAATAGCGACGCAACTTTGGACGGCCTTCTATTGCGAAATGGTATGCAGTGCCCCCTCGTCCAGCGGGGAAGTGGTGGCCAGGATCGTGTTCTGGAAGCCTACGGCCCAGCCGCGCAGCTCGTCCACGAAGTACACATCATTCAGGATGGCCGAGGAGCCGGACGTCATGCGGTGCCATAGTTGGGCGCTACTTGGAACGCCGACGCATAAGAGAAGTGCTGCGGTGATGAGGGTGCGCATCGGGTGGTGCTTGGGATGTTGTATGCTACGGGAGAGCGTGGGTTCGGTGCGATCACCTGTACGGGGAGCTTCGTGCCCTGTGTGACCTACCTCACAGACCCCGTCCGATCCCCTACCGACCTTTGTGCCATCGAACAATTGATCGTCATGAAACCGAACATGGGCTCCGCAGACCGGTTGATCCGGGTGGTCATCGCCGCCGTGATCGCCGTGCTGTATCTCGCTGGTGTACTGCAAGGCACTTGGGGCATCGTGCTTTTGGCGCTTGCCGCGGTCTTCGCCCTCACCGCCATGGTCCGCTTCTGCCCGTTGTACCTGCCCTTCGGCATCCGCACCAACAAGGACCGATGAAACGTACCTGGATCCTCACCGTGGTGGGCGTGGCGCTCGGTGCCGTGGCCGGTTGGCTCTACTGGCATCAATGGGGGTGCACCAATGGCTGCGCCATCACCAGCAGCCCGGTGAATAGCACCTTGTACGGCGGCTTCATGGGCGGCCTGCTCTTCAACTCCTTCACGAAACCCACATCCGCCAACACAGCGGACCCCAACAACAACTGACCATGTTCCGTTCTCTTTTCGGCCTCGGGCCCAAGGTTGATCTCTCCACCATCCTGCAACAAGGTGCCACCATCCTCGATGTGCGTACGCCGGCGGAATTCGCCCAAGGGCATGTGAAGGGTGCTGTGAACATACCGTTGGACCAACTCCAACGGAGCACGGCCAAGGTGCCCAAAGGGAAACCCGTGATCACCTGCTGTTTGAGCGGTGGCCGTAGTGGCGTGGCCGAAGGCATCCTGCGCCAGCAGGGGTTCGAAGCGTACAACGGTGGGCCATGGACCAACGTGAACAAGCTGAAAGGCTGATGGCTGGCCTGTTCAAGAACTGGGGCGCGGTGCGCTGGATCCGGCTCGGGCTGGCCGCTGCGCTGCTGATGGCGGGGATCGCCTCCGGCGATACGGTGGCCTATGCCGGGGCTGCCTTTTTCGCGCTGCAGGCCATCTTCAACTTCGGCTGTTGTGCGGCGGCGTGCCGAACCGACCATGATGCTGCCGATAGCACCGATGATACGACCGTCGTTTACGAAGAAGTGCGTGGCTGAACGGATGCTGGATCACCAAGACCATTTGCACGCTTTCGTTCACCCGCGCTTTGAACACCTCCATACCCACGCTCAACCATGGATTCCCCCAAGACCTTCCAGGACCTGATCGCTGGTGACAAACCGGTACTGGTCGATTTCTTCGCCGAATGGTGCGGCCCTTGTCGGATGATGCCGCCGATCCTCAATGAGCTCAAAAGGCTTGTGGGCGATCGTGCCACGGTGATCAAGGTGGATGTGGACCGCAACCCCGGGGCCGCACAGGCCTACAACGTGCGGGGTGTGCCCACGCTCATCATCTTCAAGAACGGCCAGCCCGTTTGGCGCCGCTCGGGTGTGATGAACGCCGCGCAGTTACAAGAGGCGATCGCGCCTCACCTGCACGGCGCATGACCCGGAGGCAACGGGCCATGGTCTTTTGATGTCACTTCACCACCATGTAGCTTGCCCTTCCTCGTTGAACACATTAAACCCGCGACCATGCATTTCCCCACTTTCCTGGCATCCATCGTTCTTGTCTTTTCGCTCACCTGCTGTAGCGCACAGTCCGGCGGAACCGTGGACGTTCCAACGTTGAAAGCCGAGCTCGCGAAGGGCAAGGTGCAGCTCGTGGACGTGCGCACCCCGCAGGAATGGAGCACTGGCCATATCGCCGGGGCGACGCACATCGATTGGTTCAGTGATGACTTCAAAGCACGGGTGTCCAAGTTGAACAAGATGGAACCCGTGCGGCTCTATTGTGCCTCAGGTGGGCGCAGCGTAGAGGCTCGGGAGATGCTGAAGCAGATGGGTTTCAAGGATGTGCTTGACCTGGATAACGGCATTCAAGCATGGAAACGTTCCGGTGGCGGGGTGGTGAAGTAAGCACGCGAGAGGGAGGTAAGGAAGGGAAGAAGAGCGGGAAAGAGAGAAGCGCAGCGGAGGGGATCGGATCTCCGATCGGATGGATCCCGGTACATGGTCATCCCGTTCAACGCTCTGCTTCACCCTTGGGCATAGAGGGCATCTCCAAAATAGTTTTGGGAAGCAAGAGTGATGGACCTCGGTTCTATGTGAGGCCTGAAAGTCGAGCATAGCCGGAGCTACGTGAGACTTTCAGAACGGAACAGGGACCCGAAAGGCGCATTCGCAGCCCGAAGGATCATTTGGAGATGCCCGCTATGAGGTATGGACCTCCACAAAGCCGCGTCCGAGGGTGACAAGGCCTCGGGTCCGCAGTTGTTGTAAGAGCCGGGTGATCACCTCGCGTGGCGAGCTCAGCTCATCAGCGATCTGCTGATGGGTGAGATGGAGCGTATGATCTCCCGTGGCCTGCGCACGTTTCATCAGGTAGTTCAGGAGTTGTTCATCCAACCGGCGGAAGGCGACCACCTCGAAGGCCTCCAGGAGCTCCTGGTAGCGCTGGGCTTGCACTTCATTCACGAATTTGCGCCACTCCGGGAACATCATCCACTCGTCCACATACCGCACGGGGACCATGATCAGGTCGGCGTCCTCTTCCACCACGGCGCGTACACTGCTCACCCGTTTGCTCACGCAACAGGTGAGCGAGGTGGCGCATGACTCGCCCGGCAGGATGTGGTAGAGGTAGCGCTCGTGCCCTTCTCCATCCTGTGCCAGGATACGTAAACTGCCTTTTTCCACGATGGGGATGTACGTGATGGTATCGCCCACCTGCATGATCTCGGTGCCGGCAGGGACGTGTTTGCGCACCGCTACTTGATCCAAGGCGTGTTGAAGTCCGGGGTCGATGAACATGGGGGCAAGTTACCTGCGCCAAAGCTTCCGGTCGGGAGCGTGGTGCGTGCCGGTCGGTGGGAACTGACGTTCGTCAGACCCGACCATAGGCTGTCCCGGTACGTTTGCACGTCATGCCGAAGGAACGCGCTTTGCCCACTCTTGCCAGCATTGGCGACCTCGTGCGCGAGTTGCTGTGCGAGCCGGATCCGTCGACTTTCGGGGCCATCTTGGCGCGATATGCCTTCCCCAGTCAAGACCTGGCGCCGTACCTGCGTTGGAACAGCCGACATTATACACGTACCTGTGTGGTGCGGAATGAACGGTTCGAGCTTCTGGTGATCTGTTACGAGGCCGGTCAACGCACGAGCATTCACGACTATGATAGTGAGACCGCGTGGATCCGAACGCTGATGGGCGAGGTGGAGGAGGAGCGTTTTCAGACCGATGGCCATGGGGGTATCCGGCTTAAGCAAGCCTCCCGCTTGCCCGCGGGGAGCATGGTGGCCCTTCCACGTGACAGCTCCATCCATCGGTTCCTCAATCCCGGACCGGCGCGGGCCATCACCTTGAACCTGTATGTGCCTCCCATGAGCCAATGGCGTGTGTATGATGAGCGTACGGGCGCCACGGAGGTGCGTGAAGCAGGGCCACCACGTTGAGGCATGGTGTCCACGAACTACCTTGCCGCCATGGCCGATGGAGTGGACAGACCATTCAAGCCGGAGGATGTGACCCGGATATGCGAGATGCTCTTCACCGCAGCAGCGGAAGGGCTCGTCGTGGTGGATGCCGCAGGGATGATCCTGATGCACAACCCACGCCTGAACGCCATGTTCGGCTACGAACCGGACGAATTGGTCGGCAAGGGGATCGAAATGCTGCTGCCCGATGCGGCGCGTAGCAGACATGAGGAGCATCGTGCGGCGTACAATCACAAACCGGTGCAACGCCCCATGGGCGGCGGCCTCGATCTGTCCGGGAAACGGAAGGATGGCACCGTGTTCCCCTTGGAGGTGAGCCTGAACCACTTCGTGGTCGATGGAGTGCGCTATGTGATGGGTCTGGTCACGGATATCACCCTGCGCCGGAAGGCGGAATTGGAGCTGCAGCGCACCAACCAGGAACTTGAACAACGGGTTGAGCAGCGGACCACCCAGTTGCGTGAGGCGGAACGCAGTGTCCGTGAAGCCCTTGAGAAGGAGCGGGAACTGCATTCGCTCAAGAGTCGATTCGTCGCCATGGCGAGCCACGAGTTCCGTACCCCGCTCAGCACCATCATGAGCAGTGTGGACCTTATTGCGCGCTACTCCGACGCCGCACAGGACGAACGGGTGGAAAAGCACGTGATGCGCATCCGTGGCAAGGTGCGGGAGATGACCGCCATGCTCAATGAGTTCCTGTCGCTCGAGCGTATCGAACAAGGCCTGGTGGTGTGCCAGCCGGTGGAGATCGACGTGGTGCACCTTTGCATTGAGCTGATCGAGGAGTTGCGCGCGCTGACCAAGAGCGGGCAAACCATCAATTTCGACCATCTGGGCGATGAACGGGTGGTCACCCTCGACCGTCAGATGCTCAGCAACGTGATCACCAACCTGGTGACCAATGCCGTGAAGTACTCTCCGGAGGGTAAGCGGATCACCCTGCATACCACCATCGTGAACGGGCACCTCCGGATCATCACCTCCGACGAAGGGATCGGTATCCCAGCGGAGGATCAGCATCATCTTTTCGAACTCTTCTTCCGCGGCAGCAACGCCACGACCATACAAGGCACCGGACTGGGACTGAACCTGGTGAAGCGTTATCTGGACATCATGAACGGCACCATCGACTTCACCAGTCGACCCGGACATACCGTTTTCAACGTAGAATTACCCCAAAACCTCTCCACATGAAGACCATCCTATTGATCGAGGATGACGCCGATATGCGCGAGAACACCGCAGAGATCCTCGAACTCGCCAATTATCGGGTCATCAGGGCCGAGAACGGTCGCAAGGGCGTGGAGGCCGCACGCAAGGACGTGCCCGACCTGGTGCTCTGCGATATCATGATGCCTGAACTCGATGGTTATGGCGTGCTGCATATGCTGGGGCGCGATCCGCAGACCGCGGAAGTGCCCTTCATCTTCCTCAGTGCGAAAGCCGAACGTGGCGATGTGCGCAAGGGCATGGAGCTGGGTGCTGATGACTACCTGACCAAGCCGTTCGAGGAAAGCGAACTGCTCAACGCCATCGAAGGTCGATTGAAGCGGAGCGACCTTTTCCGGAAGGGCTTCGACAAGGGCTTCGAGGGCTTCAGTAAGTTCATGGACCAGGCACGCACGCTCGATCCCCTTCGCGATCTAGGTCGCGAGCGGAAGGCCAGGGAATACGGTAAAAAGGAGGTGATCTTCCACGAAGGTGATGAACTGCGCCATCTGCCGTACGTTCTGAAAGGCAAACTGCGCACGTTCAAGATCAACAACGAAGGCAAGGAGCTGGTCACCGGCCTCTATGGCGAAGGGGACCTGGTGGGTTACATGGGCCTGCTGGAAAGTGGCCGTGCCATGGAGACCGCCGAAGCCCTGGAGGATCTGGAGGTGGCTCTGGTGCCGCGCGAAGATCTGCTCGCCTTGCTCTACAAGGACCGCGATGTGAGCATACGCTTCATCAAGATGCTGGCCGGCGACGTGCGCGAGAAGGAGGAGCACCTGCTGCAGTTGGCATACTCCAGCGTGCGTCAGCGTGTGGCACAGGCCCTCTTAAGAGTTCAGGCACGCTATGGGTCGGACGATGCCGATCTCGGCCTTCATGTGAGCCGAGAGGACCTCGCCACCATCGTGGGTACGGCCACCGAATCGTTGATCCGCTGCCTTACCGATCTGAAGTCGGATAAGCTGATCGATACCCAGGGCCGTAGCATTCGCATCGTGGACAAGGCTCGCTTGGAGCGCGTGGCGCGTGGCTGAAGCCCATGGATGGCGCCTTGGCGCACCATGCGTTGTTTCGCCGTCGTTGGTATTCCGCGCAAGCTGTTCGGTGCCGGAAACTGAACAGTAGCTTGTGCGAAAGTGCGGGACGGCTCCTTTCGAGCACCGGAAGGAGGGCGTCTACCTTCGGCTCGGCCGTATGTGCATCCGCACATGGCCGCTGTTCGGGATCATGCGTATAGCTCTTCTGTTGGTCCTTCTTGCTTCGGCCCATCTTGCGGCCGCTCAACCGCCCAATGGCGATTGCGCCACCGCGAGCCGGATCTGTGCGCATGCCGTGGTACAAGGCGATAACACCGGAGGAAGCGCCGTGCCTGGCTTCTGCCCATCCTCGTTCTCCATGGTCTGGTACACCTTCGTCACCAACTCCGTGGGTGGTCCGGTCACCGTTTCGGTCACCATCGGGGATTGTATCGATATCCCCGGCTACGACGATGAGCTCAACGCCATTGTGTTGAGCGGCGATGGCTCCTGCCAGCTCTCGGGCTTCAATGCCGTTTCTCCATGTGTGGAGAGTGATATCGACTTCGCGGTGACCACCCAGGCGCTTGCTCCGAACACCACCTATTGGATCGTGGTCTCCGGAGCGCGGAACAACGCGACGATCGAAGAGGCACAGTGCGCCTTCGAGATCGGTATCAGCGGCCCGGGCGCCGATATCATCGGTGTGGACATGAGCGCCGGAACCGATCGGACCATCGGCCAAGGGGAGAATACCCAGCTCGATGGGTTCAGCATCGGCACCATCGACTGGTCTCCGACATCCGGGTTGAACGGGAATGGCGTGGGTGACCCCATCGCTGCACCGTCCAGGACCACCGTGTATACCATGACCAGCGAGGTCGCCGGATGCACCTATACCGATCAGGTGATCGTGGAGGTCGTCCTGCGGATCATCCCGCCGAACACGTTCACCCCCAACGGCGACGGCAAGAACGATACCTGGGAGATCCCCGGAATGGCCGACTACCCCGGAGCTGATGTGGTGATCCACGACCGTTGGGGGCAGGTGGTGTTCCGAAGCAACGGCTACCGTGATCCGTGGGATGGGACCAACAACGGGCGAGCGCTTGCCGTGGGCACCTACTACTATCATATCCAACTGAATCAGCTCGAAGGACGGTCACCGCCGTACACGGGCTTCGTGACCATCGTACGATGAGGTCGTTCATCTCCATCACCCTCTTCGTGCTCCTGGCTGCGGTCGGGCAGGCGCAGCAGCTCGCTCAGTACTCCCAACATGTGTTCAATCAGTTCAGTGTGAACCCGGCGGTGGCCGGCAGCAAGGACTGTCTTGATCTGCGGTTAGGCTATCGGCAGCAATGGGTGGGTTATCCCGGCGCACCCACCACCGGTTGGGTGAGCCTGCATGGCGTGCTGCGGGCCAAGGGCAAACCGTTCCAAGCGAACAAGCATGGGGTCGGGGCCTTCATCGAGGCGGATGAAGCAGGGAATTTCGGCTACACCGGATTCCTCTTGGCCTACGCGTACCACATCCAGATGAGCCGCGACTTCTACCTGTCCATGGGCCTTTTCGCCGGTGCGCGGCAGGTGAAGCTTTCCCTCGGGGAGGTCACGTTGGGCGATTACAACGATCCAGCCATCGGGGCGCAGGCATCAACGTTGGTGTATCCGGAGGTCACGCCCGGGATCTGGATGTACGGGAAGAAGGCCTGGTTCGGCCTGTCCATACATGAATTGCTCGGGAACCGCATGCGTGATATCGGTACCGAGTCGCGATTCGCCCGACATTTCATGCTGAGTGGGGGCTATCGCTATCGCATCGGGCGCAAGACGGCGTTCGTGCCAAGCGCGCTGCTGAAGCTCGCCGGAGGCGCTCCCTTGGCCATGGACATCAACGGCATGGTGGAATGGAACCGGGTCCATGGCCTGGGGCTGGGTTATCGCAACGGGGATGCTTTCGTGGCCATGTTGAAGGTGGGTTTCCTCAAGTACTTCCAGCTCGGTTACAGCTACGACATCACCACTTCACGCTTGCGAACGGCCAGCTCCAACACGCACGAGATCATCCTTGCCATTACCCCTTGTCGTGCTGAGGATGGTGCCAAACGGATGATCAGTTGTCCTGCATTCGATTAGATCCCATAGCCCGTGAATAGAATCTACGCACTGCTCCTGAAGCTCCTGCTGGTCATAGGGTTCGCACATGCCCTGGAAGCGACCGCGCAAGTCCGCTATTGGGTGGGTGGCAGTGGCCACTGGGCCGATGCCGCACATTGGAGCGCTACTGCTGCCGGGGTCGGGGGCGCAGGGGTGCCCGGAGAAGATGATGCCGTGGTGGTCATTGCCGAAGCGCCGCTCGATATCGACATCAACGGCCGGGTCGGTTGTGCTTCTCTTGCGGTGGATGCGCGTTCGGCATCCGTCCGGTTCCAGGGCGGGGCCGATGCGGAACTGGAGATCGCCGGTGCCTGGTCCAGCCACGGTGACGTTAGCCTCGAAGGAACATGGCCGGTGCGGTTGACCGTGAGGCGAAAAGGGGTGGAACTGGATCTGCGAGGTACATCCATCGGGGGCGATGTCATCCTCGACGGAAGTGGCTCCTGGTCGGTGATCAGTGATCTGGACATCCACGGTGACCTGCGTCTTCGCCAGGGTACCCTTATCGCCAACGCCGCACTGGTGAAAGCGGATCGCGTGGTGGCGGAAGCGCCGGGTCGAGGAAGGATCATTGCCGGGCGCTCCTTCTGGGATCTTGCCGAACGTCCTTCGGACCCGGTGTTGCTTGAACTTCAGCGACCCACGACCACCGTCGCCGTGGGCGGCATGTTACTCGCTGCGGCATCAGCACAACGTGCAGCGGATGACCGGGATATCAATGTCTGTGGCACCGATCCGGGGCAAACGCCGTTCACGGTGAACGCGCAGGTGGTCACCAACTACAACGGGTATGGTGTGCAGTGCCGGGGCGATTGCAATGCGACGGTGACCGTGACGGCCACAGGTGGAAGCGGCGATTTCTCCTACCTATGGCTCAATGGTGGTCCGCATACTCCGACCTGGACCAGTGCCTGCGGTGGCCCGCAGCTCGTGGTGGTCACGGACAACGTGCAAGGGATCTCCTGCCCGGTACAAGTGAACGTATCGGAACCCGCTCCCATCGGGGTGATCTTCTTCGGCCAAGGCACGCCGCCCACCTGCGCCGATGTGTGCAACGGTTCCCGAACCGCGTTGGCCATCGGTGGGGTGACTCCGGCCACCTACAATTGGAACAATGGGGCGGGCACGAGTTCCACCTTCTCCCAGCTCTGCGCCGGGGTCAACACCCTGCGTATCCAAGATGCGAACGCCTGTACGTTCGATACCACCTTCACGTTCAACGTACAGCCCATCAGTCCCAACCTCACGTTCACCAATACAAGCTGTTTTGGCGATTGTGATGGAACGGCTCAGGTGGCACCTACCGGTGGCACCGGAGGATTCACCATCACCTGGACGCCTCCCCCCGTAGGACAGGGGACGCCAAGTGTGACGGGGCTTTGCGCGGGGAACCATAGCGTGCGGATCGCCGATGCCAACGGCTGTGATACCACCGTGACCTTCACGATCACACAACCTCCTGCGATCAACGTGGCCGTTACCGCCACACCTGCTTCGTGCGCCGGCGGTTGCAACGGGACGGCTTCGGTAGCGGCGTCCGGAATCGCAGGTCCATATACGTTCCAATGGGCGCCTGCGCCCGGTGGAGGCCAGAACACCAACGCGGCCACCGGCCTGTGTGAAGGCGCGTATACCGTTAGGGTGACCGATGTGCCTTCGGGTTGCGATACGCTCATCACCGTGAACATCACCGCCCCACCGCCTTTCGATGTTCAGGCCGCGGTGACCGACGCCACCTGCGCGAATAGCTGCGATGGCACCATCGTGGTCTCCGCCATGGGAGGAACACCGGGATACACCTATGTCTGGTCGCCCGTTCCAGTCGTCGGTCAAGGCACCGCGAACATCTCCGGACTATGCCCCGGCGTTCGGACCCTGATCATGACCGATCAAGCCGGATGCGACACCACCGTGAACTTCACCGTAGGTGCACCACCACCATTGCTCGCCCAGCTATCCGTACAGGATGTCTCATGTGCGGGTGCGTGCGATGGCACGGCCACGGTCACGGCCTCTGGTGGCACGGGTGCGTTCAGCTACTTGTGGACACCAGCACCCGCCACGGGGCAGGGCACGGCCCATGCTTCGGGCCTGTGCCCAGGTCCGCGAACGCTGCTTGTGACCGATGCCTCGGGCTGCGACACCACGATCACCTTCAACATCAACGAGCCCACCCCGCTCACGGCGACATCGGCCAGCACCGATGTCAGCTGCGGTAGTGCGTGCGACGGAACGGCCTCGGTGGTGGTCTCCGGCGGAACACCGGGCTACACGTATCTGTGGTCACCCGCCCCCGGCACCGGCCAGGGCACGGCCAACGCCACGGGTTTCTGTGCCGGACCGGTCAATGTGCTGATCACCGATGCGAACGGCTGTACACACACGGTACCGTTCGTGATCGCCGATGCGGTGCCGTTGCAGTTCTCGCTCCAGCAGACACCGGTGAGCTGTCCGGGCGTGTGCGATGCCACGGCCGGCGTGATCGTGAGCGGTGGTGTGCCCGGATACACCTATGCCTGGAGCCCGGCTCCCGGTGCCGGCCAAGGCACATCCACGGCCACGGGCCTTTGCGCGCAAGCCTACAGCCTGCGGGTGACCGATGCGGCAGGTTGCGACAGCACGATCTCGTTCACCATCACCGCCCCACCCGCCATCGTTCCCACCGCCACGCCCACGGATGTGACCTGCGCGGGGGCCTGTGATGGTGCGATCACGCTCGCCCCCACCGGCGGCAACGGCACATACACCTACCAGTGGACGCCCACGCCACCGAGCGGCCAGGGCACGGCATCGGCCACGCAGCTCTGTGCCGGGTCCTGGAGCGTGAGGATCACGTCCGGAGGCTGCGATACCACCCTGGTGATCGATCTACAGGAACCCTTGCCGATCACCACTGATCTGGTGACCACCGATGCCTCGTGCCCTGGTGCGTGCGATGGCACGGCCACTGTCACGGCTGCTGGTGGCACGGGTGCGTTCAGCTACTTGTGGACACCAGCACCCGCCACGGGGCAGGGCACGGCCCATGCTTCGGGCCTGTGCCCAGGTCCGCGAACGCTGCTTGTGACCGATGCCTCGGGCTGCGACACCACGATCACCTTCAACATCAACGAGCCCACCCCGCTCACGGCGACATCGGCCAGCACCGATGTCAGCTGCGGTAG
>SSGN01000207.1 GCA_008016945.1 Flavobacteriales bacterium | reverse complement strand
TCACTCAGGAACAGGCCGGTCAGCTCTACCGCCTCGGTCCCTTGGTTGTGCAGCTCGATCCAGTCCGGGGTATCCCCGAACGGATCCTGGATCAGGTCGAGGTTCTTGCTGCACGCTTCGCTGATCACGATCTGCCCGTGGCCCAGCAAGCTCACGAGGACCGAAAGGGCTGCGGTGATGGAGCGCGTCATCTGCGACCGGCGGATCCGCACCTTCAATGCTTGAACCGTACGAATAGCCGCCCGAAGTTATCGCTGTCCTTGTCGATCCGGTGGTACATCTTCTTGATATGGGGTTGTTGCAGGAAACGGATCACCTTCTTCTTCAACTGGCCGCTGCCCTTGCCGGGAATGATCTCCACGATGGGGATGCGCTTGTCCACGGCCTCCTCCATGATCTCGTTCAGCGCACGGTCGATGTCCCGCCCCTTGTTGTAGATGTCGTGCAGGTCGAGTTTCAGCTTGGCCATGGCTCAGGCACGAACGTCGGCGTATTCCTCCTTGCGGCGGTCCATCATCTTCAGCGCGAATGGGCAGAGCGGAAACACGCGGCGTTTCTTCTCCCGCGCATGGGCGATCGCCGCTTCGAGCAACTTCAGACCCACGCCCTTGCCCTCGGAGCCTGGGAAGCCCTCCGTATGATCGATGGTGATCGTGTTCCCGTCGCCTGTGGTGTAGGTCATCTCGCCCAGCTCCTGACCGTTCTCCTTGGCCACGAAACGTCCTTTGTCACCACCCGGCTCGTGTTCGATGTTCATGAAGGCGAAGGTACTTGCAGTTGAGGGGTGCAGACCCGTGCTTGCTCGTGATCGCTGTATTCCGGCACTTTTTCACGAGATCCGCCTTTCCCACCGGATCCTTCCCCACCTTGCACCCATGAAGATGCGCATCAACAAGCTGCTGGATCGGGCTCCCATACCCGACAACGGCGGCGAACTGCTTTTCTACCAGCGCAGCGATGACTATACCATCGAGGTGGCCGGCATGCCGGGTGAACTGATGACCACCGCCCATCATGGGTCTGAGGATGCGCTGGCCGAGCTGGCGCTGCGGAAGGTGAAGAACGCTGCTGAAGCAAGTGTGGTGATCGGCGGCTTGGGCATGGGCTTCACCTTGGCCGCGGTGTTGAAGCTGGTGGGCGAGAAAGGGAAAGTGGTGGTGGCCGAGTTGGTGCCGCAGGTGGTGGAGTGGAACAAGGGGCCGATGGGCGAACGTGCCGGATACCCCGTGAACGATCCGCGGACCATCGTGCATGTGGGCGATGTACTCGAACTGATCCGCAACGGCAAGGGCACGTACGATGCCATCCTGCTCGATACGGACAACGGCCCAGAAGGGCTCACCCAGGCGCGCAACAACCGGTTGTATTTCCATCGCGGGCTGCGATCCGCCTACGATGCACTAAGGCCGGGTGGGGTGTTGGCGGTCTGGTCCACGCACCCGCACGATCCGTTCACACGCCGATTGGGCATGGCCGGCTTCCGTGTGGAAGAGAAGAAAGTGTTCGCCCACCGCGACAAAGGCACCAAGCACCATCTGTGGTTCGCCATGAAGCCGTAAGGCCACCTTCGATCACTTCCCGAAATACCCTTGGTACCATTTCTTCTCCCAGTGGTCGCGCTCATCGCTGAGCCGCGCCGTGCCGTCCAGCAGGTTGCGCAGCATGCGCAGTGAACGGTCGTCGCGCTGGGAGATCACCGGGATGCCCGCACGGATCAACGCCGCCGCCGCCACACCCGGCCCTTTCTGGTACACCTTGTTCTCCGCGAAACGCGAACCCAGGTAGGTGACCGTGCTGCCGCACGCGCCGCTGATGTCCATGAGGATCGCCAGATCCACCTTTTCACGCAGGGCGAGGTCGCGCATCGTGTAGGCGGCCTTCACCATGCCCGCGGTCCAGTCGGTGCCGTCCTCGGCCAGCGAACGGGCCTTGCCGTCCAGCACGTCGAAGCCATTGCCGCCGTGGCTGTCCGGCGTCATGCGCGGCGTGCCGAAGGAAAAGTCCTCGGGACAGAACTTCACGATCCGCACTTCGGGACGGAAGAGCCAGGAGCGCAGGGAACCGTGGTCGCCGTTGGTGCTGCCGTCCACGCCGCAACCCACGCCGCCGAGACAGGCGCTCATCACCACCACCAAGGGCTTTTCGGCCGTTGGGCGCGGGCGCTGGAAGAAGGCTGCGGTGGGCAGGTGTGCGGGGCGCTCCGGCATCAGGCGGATTTATCGAGTTCAAAGATCAACTCCTTGCCGTTCGGTGCCATGCCGCGATCGGTGTAGCCCGCGCTTCGATAGAATCGCTCCGCACGTGACCTCGGTTCTGTGGTCAGGCGCAGCCGGTCCGCACGTTCGAAGTAAGCCGCACGCATCATGTCGTGCAGGGCGCGGCCGATGCCCCGGCCCTCCTGCTCCGGAGCGACGAACAGCGCCCATAGGTTCCGCTTCTCCACATCGACCATCACGAAGCCCGCCAGCACACCGTCCACTTCGCAAACCCAGCTCATCGTATCCCGCGCCAGGAAGTCGTGGTAGTCCTTCTCCATCACCAACGAGGGATCGCTCAAGCGGTTCTCGCGCACGGCCAGGCGGATGACATGCGCTGCCGGCACATCGGCCGGTCGCATCGCGCGGATGTTCAGCATCGGGATCATTGTCTCGTCAAGAGCAATTTCCCGATCGCCTCCACCTGCTTGGCGCTCACCTCGGCCTTCTTCGCGCACTTCTTCCAGGTCCGCACACCGGCCTTTACCTCGTCGATGATCGCGGCGGCCTTCTTGATGTTCATCGCCTTGGCCACGGCCAGCAGGTCGTCGCGGGTGATGCCGGTGCGCTTGCCGTTGAGGCTCATCTGGTGCTGGCGCAGCCACAGGCTTTCCGGGTTGTAGGCGTAGGTCATGTCGTAGGCCGGTGCCAGGTGCCAATCGCCCTGCGGGTCCATCAGGAACGAGGTGTTCTTCGTGTGGTCGTCGCAGTTCCATGCGATCACGTTGAAGCAGGCCCGGCGGAAGAGCTCGGCGGCATCGGGGTAGGGCAGGCCCAGCAGGCGCATCACCTGGAACGCCTGCTCGTAGCTGTGCACCAGCGGCTGGTTGTAATCCATGTGCGCCATGCCGCAGAGCGTGGCCATGTGCAGCTTGTGCACGGTGCCCCTGTCGTCGCGCACGCGGTCGAAGCGTTGCGTGAGGAAGTGCGCGCGCCCGTGCTCCTCCAGCAACGTGCAGGGCATCATGCTGATCCCGCTGGCCACCGCCATCAGGTGGTAGGCGTACTCGATTCGGCCGTAGCCCATCGGGTCGCCCAGGGCCTTGTTCGTCACCCCGTCGAACTTGATCAGGCAGTACGTGAATCCAGGTAGGCCGTCCACCTGCCCGCTGCGCACTTCGCCGGTGTCGTGGTTGTACGCCACGATCGCCTTGGCGCGCGCACCGCCCGCCGAGGTGCCCACCTGCAGGATATCCAGCAAGGCCTCCGCACGGCCTTTCTTCCGGTTCGTGGCAAAGGCCTCGCGCGCGTACAGCACGTTGTTCGCCACGCGCACCAGCTCCTCCACCTGCAGGGCCTCGCTGCTGGCCTCCAGCTCGTGGTGCGCCGGCTCGAACTCCAGCGCGCCCATGCCCCGGCGACCGGTGTAGCAGAGCCGCTCCACGGGGTTCGCACTGCCGGGCGAACGCTGCTGGGTGGCCAGCCACGCGTTCAGGATCTGCTCCCCGAAGCGGTCGGGCAGGCTGTCGGACAGCAGCCCCGGCAGCCCCCGGAAGGTCTCGTCGCGCACATCGCCGAAGCTGAAGATCGTGGCACCGCCGGCGGCCTGCGACAACGGCATCATGATCGGCGCCACGTCCAGCCCCGAGCGGCAGAACGCCGCGTCGTACTGGAACTCCGCGCGCTGGCGTTCCTCGTTCCACAGCACCGCGCCCACGGTGCGGCCCCAGAGGCTCACGCGTGCCTTCGTCACCATGTGCTCTTGGGTTTGGGTTTCACCACGGTGGGCTTGTGCCGCGAAGCCCGCTTGCGCTGCTTGGCGAGGTACTTGGCCTCCTGCTCCAAGGCCATCATGGGCGAGATGCGGGGCTCCTCATGGAAGGCATCAAGCACCTCCAACCGCCCCATGGCGCGCAGTACCTGCACCACGGTGAGCAGGGTGGCGGCGCGGCCGGCCTCCAGCTTCACCAAGGTGGTGCGGTCCAAGCCTGCGCGCGTGGCCACTTCGGCCTGGCTCTGGTTGCGCTCCAGCCGCATGCGGCGCAGCTCGGCCCCCAGCTTCGCCACCACCTGCTGGTCGCTCATGGCCTGCCAATTGATGTTGCTTGTGGGCATCGTAAGGGGTTGTTTAGTTATCCAACGCAACTTATGCACCACAAATATACGCATTTTTGTTGGAATTGGATACTTGTAATGAAGGTGTTGCGCATCATTGATACTGAATCACTGCGATATTGATGTGTATGAGCAACTAATGCGTATGTCCGATTTGAATACGTCGGGGGTGAGAAAGTGAAGAAGTGAGAGAGTGAGAAAGATGGGCTGCCCGCTGCTGTCCCCAAAGCGAAATGCAGAGTCGAAGTAAAACGAAGTAGCACGCACTACTGGGCAGAGAGATACGCACCAATTTTCTGGAATAGTGCGCGTGTTTGTTCAGTGTGCTCCGGTCGAATCTGCGCATTGTCTTTGTCAAGCAAGCCATCCACTTCCGGCTTCGTTGGAGTAGGCGGCTTCGACCGGACATCGTTGGCTGGAATAGCATCGAACCTGAAGCTTGGAAAGTCGCGATTCAGGTTGGACAAAC
The DNA here is from genome assembly GCA_008016945.1 of Flavobacteriales bacterium. The sequence goes on along the minus strand of SSGN01000207.1, from coordinate 584 downwards.
GGTGCTGCTCATTCGCATCAAGGATTCCTACAACACGTTTGAATCCAAGGTCATGAAGCAGCCGTGCCACGCCACTCATGTTGCCTGCCCCACCTACGCCCCAACCATAGAATTCCGCATTCAGCTCCAGGCCAAGCTCTTTCAATATTTTGCCATAGTAGACAACGTCTTCTTGTCCTTCAACCAGGACCACTCGGTCGTCCAAGAAGAATACTTCCTGAGCGTTCAGGCCAAGTACATGTGGGTTGTTCAGGTTCCCCAGCATCGTGCTGCACCATGCAGCGGACTCTGGAGAAAGGGCGGAAATCTTCGACCCTTTGTCAACATGAACGCGCACCACTGCTGTCCGGTTAACTGAAGGTCGAACATGAGTTGAACTGAGCATGGATGCGGGTTTCCGAAGGAAAGAGCGTGGGGCGGATTTGAATCGGGGTGCATCTCCGATGATGGCTTCCTTGAGGGCAACTCAAGGAAAGCGGGATGAACATCGGAAGCACGCTCTACAGCCAGTTGCTGGCACAACTTCCATGGACGACGTTCGACCGGATCGTGGAGCGCTACGGCGGAGACCACAAGGTGCGAAC
>SSGN01000121.1 GCA_008016945.1 Flavobacteriales bacterium | reverse complement strand
CCATTCACCAGCTCCACCGCATCCCGTATATGCCCCAGCCCGCGTTGGCTCAGCAGGTCGAATTTGTGCAGGCCCATGTCCTCGCACTCCAGCATGCTGATCTGCGTCACGGGAAAGCCCTTCGGCGGACGGAACAGCGCGGCGAAATGCGTCACGGGCTTCTCCGTGATCACGATCCCACCCGCGTGGATGCCCAAATGGTGCGGCATGCCGATCAGGCGCTTGCTGTAGTTGATCACCGCCTTCGCCACCTTGTCCAGCTCGTTGCTCTTCGCATGGGCGCTGGGCTTTCCGCGCGCGAAGTAGCCGTGGTCGCCTTCCGAGAGCGCATCGATCTCCGCTGGGGGCAGCCCCACGGCCTTGCCCAGCTCGCGCACGGCGCCGCGCCATTGGAAGGTGGTGTAGGTGGCGATCTGCGCCGCGTGGATGCCGCCCGCACGGCCATCTGCAGTGTTGTACTTGTTGAACACGTACCGGTACACCTCGTCGCGGTCCTTCCAGCTGAAATCGATGTCGAAATCGGGCGGTTTCTTGCGTGCGGGGTTGATGAAGCGCTCGAAGTAGAGGTCCAGCTCCATGGGGTCCACATCGGTGATGCGCAGGCAATAGGCCACCAGGCTGTTGGCGCCACTGCCGCGCCCCACATGGAAGAAGCCCCGGCTGCGCGCATGGTCCACGATGTCCTGGTTGATGAGGAAGTAGCTGATGAAGCCCATGCGCTCGATCACGTCCAGCTCGTGGTGCATGCGGGCCAGCACCTTGGGCGTCACCTCCGGGTAGCGGTAGCGCAGGCCCTCGCGCGTGTCGCGGTGCAGTTTCTCGCGGTCGGCGCGCATGTTATTGGTGAAGGCCGCGCGCGTCTTGTCGCTGCCGTCGAAGGCGATCGTGCATTGCTCCAGCAGCCGCTCCGCGTTGTCCACGAGCTGCGGCCAGTCGCGGTAGATGCGGCGTACTTCTTCCTCACTGCGGAAGAACTCGTCCTGCCCCGCCAGTTCCTCCTTCGGCAGCATGCTCACCACGGTGTTCGTGGCAACGGTGCGCAGCAGGCGGTGCGTGTTCCAATCGCTCTTCGCTTTGAAGGTCACCGGCATCAGCGCCACCAGGTCGTTCACCCTGCGCGACCACGGCGAGAAGGGCAGGCGCGTGAGATCCCCGGGCTTGATGCCCACGCGCTCATTCGGCCGCAGTTGCTGCGGTGCGTGCGCGAAGGGGTGGATGAAGAACACGTCCTCCATCTCCGGTGCGCGCTCCGGCAAGGCTTCGTCATCCAGGAGATGCCCGCTCAGCAGCTCGTTCAGCCGCTGGAAGCTGTTGTTGTTCTTCGCGATGCCGATGTACAACAGCCGTGCGCCCTGGCGGAATTCGATCCCCGCCACAGGCCTAACGCCATAGCGTGGTGCATCGCGCACGAAGTCGGGGATGCCCGCCGAGCAATGGATGTCGGTGAGGGCGATGGTGCGCACACTCGCCCTGGCCGCTTCCTCCAGCAGCGCCTCGGGCTTCATCACGCCGTATTTGAAGCTGAACCAGCTGTGGCAGTTGAGGAACATGATCGACGCGGATCCCGTCGATCCGGCGACGGATAATATACCAATGAACCATTCGCCCCAACGCGACAACGCGGTCCACCTTCCGCCCGTCACTCTTCCACATATCGAACAACCACCTTAGAACACCCCTTCATGAAAAAGACCTTGACGCTTTCCATCGCCTGCGCAGCAAGCTCCATACTATGCGCACAGACCATCGAACAGACAGGATTGGCCTTCGACCCCGAGATCCTTACGGTCATGGCGGGCGAGGAGATCACCATCATCCTGAACGCTCCGCACACCGCCACCGAAGTGGACGAGGCCACTTGGAATGCGAATGAGAGCACCTCGAACGGCGGCTTCGACTTCAGCGCCGGCACGCACACCCTCACGCTGGATGTTCCGGGCACCTACTACTATGTATGCGTGCCGCACGCAGGCATGGGGATGAAAGGGCGCATCGTGGTGGAATCCGGCGCAGGGGTGGCCGCCCAGGAGGGTATGCCCCGGCTCGTGCTCTTTCCCAATCCCGCCTCGACCGAGCTTCACCTCCCTTCGGCCGTGGCCGGACAAGTGCTCACACTGATCGACGCCCAGGGCCGCGTGGCGCTACGCCACACCACCACGGGTGCCGACCGCGTGGATATCACCACACTGGCCGCCGGCAACTACAACGCCACGTTGAGCGATGCCAAGAACCAGGTCGTGGCACGCGAGCAGGTGACCATCGTACGCTGAACCGGATCTTGAAGCAGAAAGGCCCGTTCCGATGGAACGGGCCTTTCTGCTTTCCCTGGACCGCGCATCACCGCAACGGCTCCCACCAAGGCGCGCTCGCCGCCGGATCCGCGTCAACCACGATAGCCCCGATACGCGGTGTCAGCAACGGAACACCGAGTTCCTTCACCCGTACCGTCAGACGCTCGATCGGCTCCTTCCATGGGTGCAGCGCCAGACTGAACTTGGCCCAATGCACCGGCATCAACACGCGCGCCTTCACATCCAGCGCAGCTTGTGCGGTCTCTTCGGGCATCATGTGGATGTTGGCCCAGCGCTCGTTGTATGCCCCGCACTCCAACATCGCCAGATCGAACGGTCCGAAGCGCTCACCCACTTCCTTGAAGGTCGGTGAGTAGCCCGAGTCCGCACCGAAGTAGATCCGCTTGTCGCCGCTCACCATCACCCACGAGCCCCAGAGCGTGCTGAACCGGTTGGTCATGCCGCGGCCAGAGAAGTGGCGCGAGGGCGCGAGCGTCAGCCGCACCTTGCCGACATCCACACGCTCCCACCAGTCCTTCTCGGTGATGGCGCTGGCCGGAATGCCCCAATGCTCCAGGTGCGCCCCCACCCCCAGCGGCACGATGAAACGCTTGTCCTTCAACTGCACGATGGTCTCGTGATCCAGGTGGTCGTAGTGATCGTGCGAGAGCAGGACCACATCCACCGCGGGCAACAGGTCCACACGCATGTGCTGGCGGTAGTTGAAGCGCTTGGGCCCGGCGAAGGAGAAGGTGGAGGCCCGCTCGCCGAAGACCGGATCGATCAGGAAGGTGGTGCCTCCCAATTTGATCAGCAACGACGAATGTCCGAACCACGCCACCGCGAAGGAACTGTCCGGCACGGCGTTCCACGAGGCGATGTCCACGTCCACCGTGGGGATCGTGTCCTTCGGCTCACGCGCATCACCGCCACGTACCATTTCATACGCCACCTTGGCTATCACCGTCAACGGCATATCCATGTTCGTCTCCACCACGTTCTGGAAGCGGCCATCCCGCTGGTTCGGCGATGCCTGGATGCGCGCCAGGCGTTCACCCGTCGGGTCGCCACCGATCCGAGGGGAGAACTGGAAGTAGAGGATAAGCCACACCGCAAGCACAGCGATGATGCCGAGGATACAAAGGATGACCATGCGGTAACGTTCCATGGAAAGTGCACAAAGGTGGCGATACCGCCCACCGGCCGCTCACCCGTTCATCACGCCCGGCCACCATCCATGATGAACGGAAAGCCGCACGGACACCATTCGGTCCGTGCGGCTCCCACCAGGCGAGGCGCACCACACACGCCCCCGCCGGGCGTTGGATCACTTGTACTTCACCGCACCCTGTGCCAGCAGGTGCTCGATGTCGTTGTTCACGCTGAGTATGAGCAAGGAGGTGGCCGTGCAGAACACCGGGCTGGTGATGCAGTGGTGGCCATTCCAACTGCCGTCCTGGTTCTGGATGTCCACCAGGCGCTTGGTGGTCTGGCCATACCAGTTCTTCCAGCCCTGGTCCTTGGCGATCACGAGCGACTCGCCGGTCTGCAGGAAGCTCAGGAACTCCTCCCCTCCGTTGTTGCCGAAGCCACTGATCACGCGTTCGTCCTGTGCCTGCTGCTTAGCCGCGTTGTACACCTGGTAGGCGGTGTTCATCTTCTCCGCTTCGGCCGGCGGGTAACCGGCTTCCTCCAGGGTCTTGCTGTCCACCTGTGCGTCCTTGGCAACCCTACCCTCCTTCTTCGCCCGTTCCATCCGTTCGTTCACCTCGCGCGCTTGGGCCGCACTGTTGCGGGTGCTGCTGCTCACAGCGTACAGGGTGACACCTGCGGCACGTTCCGTGGCCACGCTGCCGGTGTTCGCATCGAAGTTGGCCTTCTGGTAGTCGCGCGCAAGGTCCAATGCCTCATCGTTCACTTCGGCCCCGGCGCTCTTCGCGCTTTCCAACGCACTGGCCGCGAAGCTGGACTGCAACACACCCGCCCAGCCATCGCCCTGCACGCTACCATCGCTGTTCTGCGACCGTTGGATCAGCCCCACACACGTGTTCAACGCACGCTTCGCGCGCAGGTAGCTGCCGTGCTGCTCACCGATCCGGGCCAGCAGGTTGGAAAGGAACTGGGTGGTCAGCGCCACATCGATGTTCGCACCCAACTTGCTCTGGATCTGCGTGCCCGTAAGCTGCGTGATGTTGGTGGCACCCTTCGGCGTCTTCTCCACCTGGGCGAGCAGGTACTCCATGGCACGCTTCAGCTGACCCGCGTACGGACCTTGCTCCGGCGTGTTGCCCATGCGCATCAGGGCCATGCCCACCATGGCCGTGGTGGCGGGATCCGTGCTTACAGCATGCGGGTCCATGATGTCCTGGCGGGCATGGCTTCCACAGCCGAAGCCGCCGTCGTTCGCCTGTGCCTTCACCAACCATTCAATGGCACGACGCTCGCTATTCTCCACACTTTCCGGTGTGGCCAGTACGAACGAAGGATCAAGCCCTTCCCCTTCGTATACGGTCTTGAACACACAACCATGGATCGGCTCCCCGATCGAAGTGGGCGTTTCCGGGTCGGGACCCGGCACATGGCAGCGCGGAACATCGGCACCGGCATGCCGGAAGGATACCAACATGATGACCACGCTGGTCGCAACAAGGATGATCGGCAGGTACGGCAGCTTTTTCATGAGCGTTGTTCTTTGGAGAAGGTGTAGACCTGGGTGGCACAATGCCTGTCCCACACCTCCGTACACGGCACGGCCCAGAACGTTCGATCGGAGACCCTGGAGAACGCACGACCTTTGCCATTCGCCATGCGGACGACCATCATCCTGTGCCTTCTCTGGCCCATCGTTACCCTGGCCCAGCGCCCCAAGCCAGCGAACAACGGTTTCGATACCGCCTATGTGCATGACTTCTCGCACATCGTTACAGGGCGGTTCTACCTGATCACGAAATACAACCGCATGCGCTTCGCGGCGCGTGGTGCGCCCGACCTGATGTACCTGCCCAACAACCGGTACAACTTCGGGGTAGGGCTGAGCTACCGCTCCCTCACGCTCAATATCGGCGTTGGGATCCCAGGCCTCAACAACGACCAGCACAAGTACGGCACCACCCGGTACCTCGATGCCCAGGCCAACATCTACAAGAAACGGTGGGCCACCAACCTGTTCCTGCAGCGGTTCGCGGGCTATTACACCCCGAGCTACACCAAGGACGAACTGGGCTGGAGCCAGCCCACCGTGATGGCCACACGCGGCGATCTGATACAATGGAACATCGGCACCAGTGCGGTTCGGGTGATGAATGATGATCGTTTCAGCTACCGAGCGGCCTTCAACCAGGATGCCTGGCAACGCAAGAGCCAGGGCTCATGGTTGGTGGGTGGCTACATCACCTATTTCGCCTTGAGGGCCGATTCATCGCTGGTGCCGCAAGTCATCGCCAACCGCTTCGAGGGGGGGCTGCACATGCGCAAGGGGCGCTTCTGGGATATCGGGCCCATGGGTGGATACGTGTACACCTGGGTGTATCGCGAGCATTGGTTCGCAACGGGTAGCGGCGTGGTCGGAGCGGGGATCAGTGCACAGCGTGTGGAGACCGAGGATGGCCCGGACCTTCGGCACAACAGCACTGTGGCGGGGCCCGGATGGCACGCCCAGTTCCGTGCCGGCGTGGGCTATAACGATCGGGATCGCTACTTCGGCCTATCGTGGACGCAAGAGAACATCCTATACCTGGTGGAAGCCCGTGATCGCTTCTCCTGGTCGGTCGGGAACTTGCGCGTGAACTTCGTGAAGCGCTTCAACGGCCGCCGCGGTCGAAGGACATGACGTATTGACCCCGGCGAGCTGTTCCATGCAGCCCATGCCCTGCCGCGATGCCAACGCACCTGGGCCGGTCCGTTGAATACCGGTGAATGCTCGATCCGGATTCTCCGCCCCGGCCTGGCTCACGCCTCCGATCCGCTTCGCCGCCTTCCGGTCGTTCGAGCAGGACCATGCGGGCCAACCCTCGGCAGCCCGGTGCGCGACAGGATCCGTTACGCCTCCTGCATGCGCTTCGCCGCCTTCTTCCGCTCGTTCTCGTCGAGCAGGATCTTGCGGATGCGCAGGCTCTTGGGTGTCACCTCTAGGTACTCGTCCTCGGCGATATACTCCATGCACTCCTCCAGGCTGAACTTCACCGGGGGCGCGATGCTGGTCTTCTCATCGCTGCCGCTGGCGCGCATGTTGGTGAGCTTCTTCACCCGGATCACGTTCACGCCGAGCTCCTCGCCGGGCTTGGGGCTTTCACCGATCACCTGGCCGGCGTACACCTCCTCGCCTGGGGCGATGAAGAACCGGCCACGGTCCTGCAACTTGTCGATGGCGTAGGCAATGGACGTGCCCGTCTCGGCGCTGACGATACAGCCTGAACGCGGTGAAGCGATCGCGCCCTTGAACGGCTCATAACCCTTGAAGCGGTGCGCAACGATGGCCTCGCCTTCGGTGGCGGTGAGCAGGGTGTTGCGCAGGCCGATGATGCCGCGCGCAGGGATGCTGAACTCGAGCACCGTGCGATCGCTCTTCTGTTCGATGTTGAGGATCTCGCCCTTGCGCCGGGTAACATGATCGATCACGCGGCTGCTGAACTGCTCCGGCACCTGGACCGTGAGGGTCTCGATGGGCTCGTGGCGCTGGCCATCGATGTCCTTGTACAGTACCTGCGGCTGGCCCAGCTGGAACTCGTACCCCTCGCGGCGCATGGTCTCCACCAGGATACTGATGTGCAGGATACCACGGCCGAAGACGAGCAGCCGGTCCGGGCTGTCGGTCTCCTTCAAGCGCATGGCCAGGTTCTTCTCGATCTCCTTGAAGAGCCGGTCGCGCACGTGTCGGCTGGTAACGAACTGGCCCTCGCGGCCGAAGAAGGGCGAGTTGTTGATGGTGAACAACATGCTCATGGTGGGCTCGTCCACCTTGAACTTCGCGAGGCCCTCGGGGTTCTCCGCATCGGCGATGGTGTCACCGATCTCGAAATTCTCCAGACCCATCACCGCCACGATCTCGCCGCAGCCCACCTCCTCCTTCACCTTCACCTTGCCGAGACCCTCGAAGGTCATCAATTCCTTCACCTGCCCTTTCGCCATGCCCCCGTCGTTCTTCACGAGGGTCACCTGCTGATTGGGCTTGATGGTGCCACGGCTGATGCGGCCTACGGCGATACGGCCCTGGAAACTGCTGTAGTCCAAGCTGGTGATGCGCATCTGCAATGTACCATCCACCTTCTTCGGGGCTGGGATCTTCTCCAGGATCACGTCGAGCAGGTAGCTCACGTCCTCGGTGGGTGTCTTGGGATCGGGACCCATCCAACCGCCTTTGCCACTGCCGTACACCACGGGGAAGTCCAACTGGTCCTCGTTGGCATCCAGCGCGAACATCAGATCGAACACGGCCTCGTGTACCTCGTCGGGCGTGCAGTTGGGTTTGTCCACCTTGTTGATCACCACCACGGGTTTGAGGCCCATCTCGATGGCCTTACCCAGCACGAAGCGCGTCTGCGGCATGGGCCCCTCGAAGGCGTCCACCAGCAGGATCACGCCATCGGCCATATTGAGCACACGCTCCACCTCGCCGCCGAAGTCGCTGTGGCCCGGGGTATCGATCACGTTGATCTTCACACCCTTATAGCGCACGCTCACGTTCTTACTGAGGATGGTGATGCCCCGCTCGCGTTCCAGGTCGTTGTTGTCCAACAACAGGTCGGCATGCTCCTGGTTCTCGCGGAAGAGCTGGCATTGGTGCAGGATCTTGTCCACCAGGGTGGTCTTACCGTGGTCGACGTGGGCGATGATGGCGATGTTGCGCAGCTCGGTCATACTCAAGGATTTGGGGCGGTGTCCCGGAAAAAAGCCCGCGAAGGTAGCGGTTCATGATGAAATTGATGCGCCTTGGCTATCTTTGCCGCCGCTTTGCCCACGGGCATGGCGAACCGGCCCCGTAGTTCAATTGGATAGAATGACAGATTCCGGTTCTGTTGGTTACAGGTTCGAGTCCTGTCGGGGTCACCAGCAAAAGCGTCCGCAAGGGCGCTTTTCTATTTTCCCTCCACGGAGATGGCCGATCGCGACCAACGACGCTTGCCTTCGCCCCCAACCCCTTCCTTTGCCCGGATGCGCATCGACAAGTTCCTCTGGTGTGTCCGCCTGTTCAAGACCCGCAGCTTGGCCACCGAGGCCATCAAGCGCGAGCAGGTGAAGCTCAACGACCGGCTGGTGAAGGCCTCGGCCGAGGTGAAACCCGGGGACACGGTCGCTTTACGTGAACCGCCCATCTGGCGGAGCTGGACGATCCTGGCGATGCCCGCTTCTCGGGTGGGCGCTAAACTCGTTCCCACCCTCATGCAGGAGCAGACCTCGTTCAACGACCTGGAGAAACTGGAACTGGCTCGGCTGGCGAAAGCCGAACATCGGGAACCAGGCAGTGGGCGACCCACCAAACGCGACCGACGCGACATGGATCGCCTCACACAGCACTGACCCGCGCTTTCACAACCGCCACCGAAGAACCCGCGCGGCCACGCTCCGAGATGCCGCATGGAGCTGTACCTCCCAAGCTCTCGGCCCATGAGCGATCGGCCAACGGCACATCGCGATCCACGGTGGACCTCTCTACCCATGACCCGGATCCAAGATCCTTTCCGTATGTTTATCCTGAACCAACTGTCTGAGACCATGACCAGAACCACTACACTTCTCCCACTTAGCCTCACCGCCATGCTGGCGTTGGGGTTGAATGCATCCGCACAGGACCGGACCACGTTCGGCGAACCGCGGCACGCCTTCCGGAATGCGGCTTCGCGCCCGCAACCATCCATGGCGCTCCGGGGCACCACGCCGGCCAACGACGAGTGCGCAAACGCCGAAACCATCGCCCTGGTGACCTTGGACGCCTGCGCCAGCGGTGCCACCCCCGGCAACAGTGGCGGGTCCGATACCTCCTCGTTCGTTCCATCTTGTGACGGCAGCACCCTCGGGCTCCAAGACGTGTGGTACACCTTCAACAGCGGATCCGCGTCCGCGGTGTACATCACCCTGACCCCCGGCGAGGGCATGACGGATTTCGGCCTTGCCGTATTCGATGGCTGTGAGGGAACGGAGCTGGCCTGCGAGGTCGTGCCTGATGCCGCTGTGAGCGTAGCGGTAGACCCGGCTACGGAGTACACCATCCAGATCTTCAGCAACCTCGACTGGGGTACCGGCGGGGCATTCACCCTGTGTGTGGCGTACGACAACGCCCCCGCCCCGGCCAACGACAACTGCAGCAGTGTCACCCCGGAAGCTCTGGCCATCGGCAACACCATCACCTTCACCGGCACCACGGCCGGCGCCACCATCGATGGTGACTTCGTGGACCCAACGGATCGTGTGGCCGCGGTATGGCATGGCATCACCCTCTCCACGTGCGCCACGCTGACCGTGGATTTCTGCGGCACCGACCCCGCCTTCACCAACGGCTATGGCATCATCGGCACCGACTGCCCCCTCGACGATGCTTCCTTGATCACCTTCACCACGGCGAACAACACTTCCTGTGGGGATGACAACTACACCATCACCTACCTGAACGTTCCCGCCGGCACCTATTACCTCCCGGTCTGGTCCCAAGTGGGTGTGGCCTATGGCCCCTACACCATGCACGTGGCCGCCACGGCATGCTCCGTTGCACCGGCCAACGACGATTGTACCGGTGCGATCGCCATGACACCCACCACCACCTGCACGCCGGTTGCTGGCACCACGCTCCTGGCCACCGAATCCATGCCAGCTGAGGTCTGCAGCGAATGGACCGGGACCGCCGACGACGATGTCTGGTACAGCTTCGTGGCCAGCAACACGAGCCACACCATCGCCGTCACCACACCCTTCGATGGTGTACTGGCCCTCTACAGAAGCGATTGTGGCGCACTCCAGGGGATCACCTGTATCGATGATGTTGCCGGAGGTGGCGAGGAGACCATCACCGTGGATACCCTGACCGTGGGGAACACGTACTACTACCGCCTGTACTCATACAGCGCTGCCGCTTCTGCGGACCCCACGTTCACCACCTGTGTGACCGGTCCAGAAGGCACCGGCCTCAACGAGATGGCCCGCAACGCGAACTGGAGCCTCTACCCCAACCCGAGCAAGGGTACGCTCAATATCAGGTACGATGGGGCCTTCGAGCAGGTACGGATCGAGGTGCTCGACCTGAGCGGACGTATGATCCATGAGGAAGTGCGCTACATGGGCAACGGACAAAGCCTGACCCTGCGACCGAACAGCCACCTGGCCACGGGCGCTTACAACGTGCGCCTGACCAACAGCGTAGGCCGCACCACCCAGCGTGTGGTGGTTGAATGACCCCCACCATCGATCCCATAGGCCAGAGGCCGTCTCGCAACGAGACGGCCTCTGGTGTTTTCGGGCGTTCCCCAGAACAAGCCGCTATGCCATCCCCGCACGCGACCCGGCCCCATGGATCACTAATGGGTACCTCGTATCGACCGCTTTGGAATGACCAAATGGTATAAGGTGCGGCTATCTTTAGCCCACTTCGGGTCATTTTCTCCACTGGCCCATACGTGAACCATGAACATCCTCATCCGCTTGATCATCTCGGCCATCGCCGTGCTCGTGACCGACCTACTGCTACCTGGCGTGAGCCTGGGAGACATGGGCACCACCAATGGCTTACTCACCGCCTTGCTGGTGGCCGCGGTCCTGGGTTTGCTGAACGCCTTGCTCAAACCCCTGCTCATCCTGCTTACGCTGCCGGTTACGATGGTGACCCTGGGGCTCTTCCTGTTGGTGATCAACGCCGTGATCGTGATCATCGCCGCGCGGATCGTGCCCGGGTTCTCGGTGGATAGCTTCTGGTGGGCGCTCGGCTTCAGCCTGCTCCTCTCCCTGGTCACCAGTGTGCTCAACGCGTTCGACGGAGGATCGCAACGGGCGGATGGGGTGATAACAGGAGAACATCCAACACCAGCCGTTCTCCTCGCTCTTCTTACCCAGGCCCTCTTTCCGATCGGCCTCTTCCTTAGGCCCGACCCTCGGTAGCTTCGCTCCCAGCGGTCCACGCCTTCGGCCGCTACGGCATGTCCTATGGGAGCCTGGATTGGATCCCAGAGGTAGCTGGCAACACGCGATCGGCTGGGTGCAACGTTAAGCCGAACCGCCCACCTGCACCTGCCCACTTCCGTACCCTACGGTGAGCCGGGTGCCATACGGCCAACCACTTGCTGCATTCCCACTCAGTTATCCCCGTCCAGCAGGCGACCCAGACCACCGAGCAGGCTACCCTCCTCCTTGCCACGCCCACCGGCCTTCGGTGCCGCTGCGATGATATTGTCCGCCAGGCGGCTGAAGGGCAGGCTCTGGATCCAGACATGTCCCGGCCCGCGAAGGTGCGCGAAGAACAGCCCTTCCCCCCCGAACAAGGTATTCTTGATACCGCCTACGAACTGGATATCATAATCCACGGTCTGTGTCATGGCCACCAGACAGCCGGTATCCACCCGAAGGGTCTCCCCTGGTGCGAGTTCACGCTGCACGGTGGTACCACCGGCATGGATGTACACCTGCCCATCGCCTTCCAGCTTCTGCATGATGAATCCCTCGCCACCGAAGAGGCCTGCGCCCAAGCGCTTCTGGAACGCGATGCCGATGCTCACCCCCTTCGCTGCGCATAGGAAGCTGTCCTTCTGACAGATCAACCGGCCCTGGTAGTCCAGCAGGTCCAAGGGCATGATCTTGCCCGGGTAGGCCGCCGCGAACCACACGGTGCGGCGGGTGCTGGAGTTGTTCGTGTACGTGGTCATGAACAGGCTCTCACCGGTGAGCACCCGTTTGCCGGCCCCCCAAAGCTTGCCCATGAAACCCTGCTCCTTCCCATCCCCGCTCCCGAAGATGGTCTTCATCTCGATCCCATCATCCATCATCATCATCGTACCCGATTCGGCGATGACGGTCTCCATCGGATCCAGCGTGATCTCCACGCATTGCATGTCGTCACCGACGATGCGGTGATCCAGTTCGTGTGCTTGGCGGCTCATGGTCGCTTCGTGTTGTTCGGGCCACAAAGGAACGGCGTTCTCGAGCCCCCACCTAAGCTTCAGGATGGCGATGCGCCGGTCCTTCAGCAGCGGTCGCCATCGATGATGAGCGGGACCTGCAGCGCCCGGGCCGTACCTTGCCCCCTCGTTCCAAGCCATTCACCGCATGTCCACCCCCGCCCT
>SSGN01000061.1 GCA_008016945.1 Flavobacteriales bacterium | reverse complement strand
GACCCAGGCTTCGCGCCCCTGACCACCGGCGCGCCGCCTGTGCTGGACCCCTGTTCGTGACCGATTCCATCGCCCCCCCGCCTGCGCCCGCCGACAGCGATGCGCTGCTGGTCGAGCGCGCGGCGGCAGGCGACACGCGCGCCTATGAGCTGCTGGTCATCAAGTACCAGCGCCGCATCGAGCGCCTGATCGGCCGCATGGTGCGCGACGTCGACCTGGTGCCCGACATCGCCCAGGAAACCTTCATCCGCGCCTGGCGCGCGCTGCACCAGTTTCGCGGCGACGCCCAGTTCTACACCTGGCTCTACCGCATCGCCGTCAACACGGCCAAGAAGTCGCTGATGGAGCTCAAGCGTGATCCGGTGATGACCGAATCGGCGCTGAAATCCGTCGATGACGACGATGAAACTTCCCGGCGCGAGAACGAACTAACCTCCGAATCCACGCCGGAATCGGAACTGGCGGCCCGCGAAATCGCCGCCGCCGTGAACGCCGCGATGGAGGCTTTGCCCGAGGATTTGCGCCAGGCCGTCACGCTGCGCGAGATCGAGGGCCTGAGTTATGAAGAGATTGCGGAAGCCATGAATTGCCCGATCGGCACGGTGCGCTCGCGGATTTTCCGGGCGCGCGAGGCGATTTCAGCCAAGGTCAAGCCCTTGCTGAGCCACCAGACAGGCAAGCGTTGGTAAAGGTGGATGGGAAGAAAACGGTAACGGTGGTCATCATGAAGACTCAACTTGACATTCCATGTGATCGTGAAACGGTGTCGGCGCTGATGGACGGGCAACTGTCCGGCGTGCAAGCCGCTATGGCGGTGCAATCGATGGCCTCGGCCGAGGCGCGCGAATGCTGGCATGTCTATCACCTGGTGGGCGATGTGCTGCGCTCCACCGATCTGGCTGCCTGCGGCCACGATACGGCGTTCGTGGCGCGCCTCGCCGCTCGGCTGCAGCACGAAACACCGGCGTTTGAGGCGCTGCCTGCTTCGACGATGCCCGCAATGCCGGATGTCGCCCGTCCCGCCGCCAACGATGGCGTGTTCCGCTGGAAGCTGGTGGCTGGCCTGGCGTCGTTTGCGGCCGTGGCCGCCATCGGCTGGGGTGCGCTGGGCAGCATCGGCCCGCAACCCGGCGCCGGCGCGCAATTGGCGCGCAGTGCGGCGCCCGCCGTGGGCACCACGCAAGTCATGGCGCTCGCAGCGCCAGTGCCGGCGGCCTCGCAAGCGGCCGACATGGCCCCGGTGATGCTGCGCGATGCGCGTCTCGGCGAGTTGCTGGCCGCGCACCGCCAGACGGTGGGCGCATCGGCGCTCGGCAACGCCGCGGGCTTCTTGCGCAACGCCACCTTCGAGGGACCAGGACGTTGATCGCGGGCCTGTCGTCGGGCGATCGTGCAGCCGGCGCGCGCCGCGTGCCGGCGCGCGGCTGGCGTCTGCTCCTGCGTCAAGCGGCGGTGATCTGTTGCGCCGGCAGCCTTGTCACGCTGGCGGGCGCGCAAACCGGCGGCTCGTTTGGCGGCGGTGCGTCCGAACGCCCCATCGGCCCGCCGCAACGCAGCATGGCGGAATGGTTGGTAAGGCTGCAGCAGGCATCGCGCGTGCCCTCGTACGTGGGCACCTTCGTGGTGTCGTCGGCGTCGGGCGCCATGTCGAGCGCGCGCATCTGGCACGTGTGCGAGGGCGATGTGCAGATCGAGCGCGTCGAAGCGCTGACCGGCGCGCCACGCTCCACCTTTCGTCGCAACGATTCGGTGATGACGTTTTTGCCGGATGCGCGCGTGGTCAAGCTTGACCAAAGCGAGTCGGGCGGCATTTTCCCCAATCTGCTGAACATCAACCAGGCTTTCCCGACATCCGACTTCTACGCCTCGCGCGAACTGGGGCAAGGCAGGGTGGCCGGTTTCGATGCCGACATCGTGATGCTGAGCCCGCGCGACGAGTGGCGCTATGGCTATCGAATCTGGAGCGAGAAGCGCACCGGGCTGGTGGTCAAGACGCAAACCGTCGATGCGGGCGGCCGCGTGCTGGAGCAGGCGGCGTTTTCTGAATTGCAACTCGGCGTACCGGTGCAGGCCGACAAGCTGCGCCAGATGATGGGCAGCACCGAAGGCTATCGGGTCGTCAAGGCCGAGCGCACGCGCACCACGCCGGAAGCCGAAGGCTGGCAGCTGAAAAACCCCGTGCCGGGTTTCAGGTCTGAGAACTGCTATCGCCGCTCGGCCGCCAAAGAGTCGCCGTTGGTGCAGTGGATTTTTTCCGATGGGCTGGTCACGGTGTCGCTGTTCATGGAGCCGTTTGACCGCCAGCGCCATCAGGGCGAAGGCGTGGCGTCCATGGGCGCCACGCACACCCTGACGCGTCGCCTGGTCGATCGCGCGGGCGACTGGTGGGTGACTGCGGTGGGTGAGGTGCCTCTGCCCACTTTGCAGGCCTTTGTGCAGGGCCTGCAGCGGCGGCCGTGAGCTCGGCAGTGCGATGCCGTGCGGCGATGAATCAATGAGAGCAGAGAGTTCTATGTCGATGATGAGAAAGCAATGGGGCCTGATCGCCCTGGCGACGCCGCTGTTGTTGGCTGGATCGTTGGCCTTGCCGACGACCGCCGCGGCCCAGGGGCCGGCCGCCGTGGCGCCTTCGGTGCGTGGCCTGCCCGATTTCACCGAGCTGGTCGATCAGGTCGGCCCGGCGGTGGTCAACATCCGCACGGTGGAGCGCGTGCGCGCCGGCGCCGCCGGCCGCGGCGGGCAGATGGATCAGGAAATGCAGGAGTTTTTCCGGCGTTTCTTTGGTATCCCCATGCCCAATACGCCGCGTCCGCAAGGCCCACGCGCCGATCCTCAGGAGCAACCCGAACGTGAAGTGCCGCGCGGCGTCGGCTCGGGCTTCATCATTTCGGCCGATGGCTTCGTGATGACGAATGCGCATGTGGTCGATGGCGCGGACGAAGTGCTGGTCACGCTGCCCGACAAGCGCGAGTTCAAGGCCAAGCTCATCGGCGCTGACAAGCGGACCGACGTGGCGGTGGTCAAGATCGACGCCACGGGCTTGCCCTTCGTGCGCATTGGCGACATCAATCGTCTGCGCGTCGGCGAATGGGTGATGGCCATTGGCTCGCCCTTCGGGCTGGAAAACACGGTCACCGCCGGCATCGTCAGCGCCAAGCAGCGCGATACGGGCGACTACCTGCCCTTCATCCAGACCGACGTGGCGGTCAACCCGGGCAACTCGGGCGGCCCGCTGATCAACATGCGCGGCGAGGTGGTCGGCATCAACAGCCAGATCTATTCGCGCTCGGGCGGCTTCATGGGCATCTCGTTCGCCATTCCCATCGACGAAGCCATGCGCGTGAGCGAGCAACTGCGCAGCAGCGGGCGCGTCACGCGCGGCCGCATCGGGGTGCAGATTGCCGAGGTGACGCGCGAGGTGGCCGAATCCATCGGTCTCGGCAAGCCGCAAGGCGCGCTGGTGCGCAGTGTCGAGACTGGATCTCCGGCGGACAAGGCGGGCATCGAGGCGGGCGACATCATCACCCGCTTCGAGGGTCGGGCCATCGAGAAGGCGTCTGACCTGCCGCGCTTGGTGGGCAATGCCAAGCCGGGCAGCCGCGGCGCCATCACGGTGTTTCGCCGCGGCCAGTCGCGCGACCTGAACGTGACGGTGACCGAGCTTGAACCGGAGCAGACAGCCAACGCCCGGCGCCCGGCCGCGCGCAGCAGCGAGCCGGCCAAGCCGGCCGGCGCCGGCCAGGCGCTCGGCCTCACGGTCACCGATCTCACGGACGCGCAGAAGAAAGAGCTGAAAGCCAAGCGCGGCGTGCGGGTGGAGGCGGCCGCCGACGCCGGTGCGCGCGCCGGCTTGCGCGAGGGCGACGTGATTCTTTCAGTCGCCAATGTCGACATCCAGAACGTGCGCGAGTTCGAAGCTGCGGTGGCCAAGGCCGACCGCAGCAAGCCGATCAATATGCTGGTGCAGCGGGGCGAATTGGTGCAGTTCGTACTGGTCCGGCCGCCCCGCTGATCGGGTCGATGGGAGGAAAAGCCCCAACCCGCAGTCAGGTTTGGGGCTTTTTTGCGACGGCTTGACGGGTCGCTCTGAATTCACCGATGGCGGTGTGCGCTCCTCTTTGCGAGGAGCTAATACCGATTTGGATAGAATTGGCGCCTCGAAAATCTGTTTATCTGAATATCGAACGCCTTTGCCACCACCATGTGGCACGTTTCGCGGCAATCCACCGGAAGTCCACAAGCGCATGGCAAGTTGTTCAGAATCTATCCCATCGAAATTGTTAATAAGCTGTTGATAAATATTCGTTGCAGCGTCACAACGACGCCGGCACCGCGAACTTGCGTCATCCGCCGACGCGCTTTTTGCCTACAATGAAGTCCCAACTATCGCAGTTGCCATAGATTGTTGGTTGAGGGCGCGTCATATCACTGGCGCGCCCTTTTTTCATGTGCGCTTACTGCTAAGTCAAATACTTGCCTGCATTCGTTGATGGACCACATCAGAAATTTTTCAATCATTGCGCACATCGATCATGGCAAGTCCACGCTCGCTGATCGTCTCATCGCGCGCTGCGGTGGTCTGTCTGATCGCGAGATGAGCGAGCAGGTGCTCGACTCGATGGACATCGAGAAAGAGCGGGGGATAACCATCAAGGCGCAGACCGCCGCGCTGCAGTACACCGCACGCGATGGACAGGTCTACAACCTCAATCTGATCGACACGCCGGGCCACGTCGACTTCTCTTATGAAGTGTCGCGCTCGCTGTCGGCATGCGAAGGTGCGCTGCTGGTGGTCGATGCGTCGCAAGGTGTCGAAGCGCAGACGGTGGCCAACTGCTACACCGCGCTCGATTTGGGCGTCGAGGTGCTGCCAGTGCTCAACAAGATGGATTTGCCGCAGGCCGATCCTGACAGCGCCAAGGCCGAGATCGAGGACGTGATCGGTATCGACGCATCGGATGCCATCGCGATCTCAGCCAAGACGGGCATGGGCATCGACGACGTGCTGGAGCAGATCGTCGCCAAGGTGCCGGCGCCGCGTGGCCAGCCCAACGCGCCACTGCGCGCCATGATCATCGATTCTTGGTTCGACTCCTATGTGGGCGTCGTCATGTTGGTGCGCGTGGTCGACGGCCGGCTGCAAAAGGGTGAGCGCTTCAAGATGATGGCCACCGGTGCCGCCTACGAAGCCAACAACCTGGGCGTATTCACGCCGGCCACGCTGCCGCGCGACGAATTGAAGGCCGGCGAGGTGGGTTACATCATTGCCGGCATCAAGGAATTGAAGGCGGCCAATGTGGGCGACACCATGACGCTGGAGAAAAAGCTG
>SSGN01000042.1 GCA_008016945.1 Flavobacteriales bacterium | reverse complement strand
GGTCACCACCGCGGACTTCTCCGTCGACCCCCCGCTCTCGGCCCCCATCACCGTGCAGAACAGTGGACCCGGCCTCACCACCACACTTCGTTTGGATCTCACGCCTACCCTGGCCGATACCGGGTCGTACGTGATCACCTATTCCGCTACGGACAACGGGGTGCCACCACTGACCTCGACGGTTTCGGTGGTGTTGCAGGTGAGCGAGGTGCCCACCGTGGCCCCCGTGATCACCGGCGATACCGTGGTATGCCCGGGCAGAACGGTGGAGCTTTCCGCATCGGGCGATCACCCGTTCTACGAATGGTCCGATGGGCGTACGGGACGGTCCATCCGCGTCGGCCCGGGTACGTACCGGGTATCCGCAGGACCCATGAGCTGCGCGCTGTTATCCGATACGTTCGTGGTGCACGCGGCCCAGGCTCCGGCCCCGGTGATCGATGGGGTCCTGTTCAGTTGTGGCGGGCAACCCACTCCGCTTTCCACTACCGAACCCTATGCCAGTTACCGATGGAGCACCGGAGAACGCACCCCGACCATCCTCGCTGGGACCGGCACATACACGGTCGATGTGACCAACGACCAGGGTTGCACTGCGGTATCGGCCCCGGTGAACGTGTTGGTCGCCGCCGATCCAACGGCCTACTTCATGGGTGAGCCCGATGGGGCCGTTCCCCGGGGCACCACGGTCATCTATTCCGATCGATCGGAGGGTAACGGTGGCAGCGTGGTGGCTTGGTCCTGGCGGATCGATGGAGTGGCCGCCGGTACCGATAGCACGCTCTCGATCACCTTCGATACCCCTGGGTTCCATCCGATCACCCTGGTGGTGACCACCGCCGACGGCTGTACGCATACATACACCTATGTGCAGGTGGTCCTCCCCGAAGGGATCGAGCGGCCCAACGTGTTCACCCCCAATGGCGATGGGATCAACGATGCGTTGGTGTTCGAAGGCGTTCAGTTCCATGCGAACGCTTCGCTGCAGGTGATGAACCGATGGGGGCAGGAGGTGTTCTCCAGTGCGAACTACAAGAACACCTGGCGACCTTCCAAGGAGATCCCGGAGGGCACGTACTATTACATCCTGCGCCTGCCCGATGGTAGGGAGTACACCGGGCATGTGACCCTGTTGCGCTGAACCGAAGTCCTTCCGGCATGTGCCCTGGCCTGAAGGTGTGATAAGGTGCGCTGTACCGATCGTGTTCACCAAGTACCACTGGTGGGTCCGCGGCGTACGCACCTGTTTCGGGTTCGCGCATGCATGCGTCATGGCGTTCGAGGTCGCTGCGGTGGAAGGATGAAGCGGTTCGTTCTTGATGCACATCAAGTGCCCCGGGCGCTCGCGCCCGCAACCTTCGCGGCATCAAACGAACCGAACTCATGAAGAACAACAGGATCATCGATATCGCCACCTGGGCCATCGTGCTCATATCCGCGCTGGGCACGCTCTCGGTAAGCCTCATGGCCTTGGTCGACCCCCAAGGGGTGATGGCCATGGTGCATACTCCGTTGGACAACGCCGATGCATACAGTTCCGTACGGGGCGTATTCGGTGGGGTGGGACTCACCTTGGCGGCCATCATGGTATGGGTCTTTCGGCGGGATCGCACGGCGGGGCTCGGTTTCATCGCCCTGTTCTGGGGCAACTACGCACTATGCCGTGCGCTCACGATCGCCATGGATGGTCCGCTGGGAGCCTTTGGTGGCCAGTGGATCGTGATCGAGACCATGTTGGCGCTCGCGGCACTGGCGCTCTATGTGGTCCGTAAGCGTGCCGTAAAGGCGCACCAAGACCTGGTGTGGTCCTGAGTGGCGACCGCGGTATTGTCCGATGCCGAAGGCCGGGCCACCTGCCCGGTCTTCGGCATCGGTCTTTCCCAGGAGTCGGAGATCCGGGTCCGTTGTGAACGGAATGTCATTTGGGCTTTCGGTATCGGCCCGGACCGTGCGACCGTCCATTCACCGATCGCGAGACATGTTGCGTCACCGGATGTACGGAACAAGTCTCCCGATGTCGGTAAGCGAGGCCGGGAAGTGCGGATCGGCGGGTAGGGGCTGTCCGAACGGTTTGCGCCCTGCACGGTGACGGTGAACTAGCCCAAGCCCACCAGCACCGAACACGCGATGACCATGGCCACCAGGTGGTAGGCACCACTGAGCACCGCATAGGCCACGGGGCGCGGCATGTTGGGGTTGATGGCGATGTTCAACGTGTTCGCCACCAGATAGCCGAACCCCGCCAGAAGCGCGAACCACAAGGCGTCGCCGTAGGTGTGGATGTTCAACCGTTCCATGAGGACCGCCGTGGTGAGCACGATGACCGCCGTGCAGATCATGGGCCCGACGAAGAAGATGGGGTCCTTGCTCGGGGGTTCGTTCAGCGGGCGGTCCAAGGTGTACAAGTACCGCTTGCGGAAGAGTACGGTGAACCAAATGGCGCCGAGGGCGGTGTAGAGCACGAAGGCTACGGCGATGCCGAGCCAGGGAAGGGAGGAGATCATGGTCGTCATTTTTTCGTGACGCAAAAGTCACGGCCCCCATGGACAACCCTATGTCAAGGGTGGTGAACGAACGATCGGTCCAGGGTGCTACTGCTCCGCCTGGTGGTATCGTTCGAAGAAGCGCTGCAAGGTCATGTCGTGCGGTGTGAAGGTCTCCTGCAGCACTTCCATGCGTTGGATGCGGTCCGTGCGGAAGTAGCGGAACTCCTTCCGTCTACGGCACCACGCGATCAGGAGCCAGTTCGCGGTGCTCAGCAGGGCGAAGGGCTCCACGGACCTTGAGGTGGTGACACCTTCGGCATTCGTGTATTCCATGCGCACCACGCGGGATCCAGTGATCGCGGATTGAAGTTCGGAAAGGTTGGCGCTGGTACGTTCTTTCCGCACCAAGGCGGAGAACTGGGTCCGGTCAGTGAGCAGGTCCAGCCTCGCCTTGGACCGTTCGTCCATGATGGAGATGACCTTCTCCATCGCACGGCCGTAGGATGCGACCAATGAGGCATCCGTGGACCTCAACACCAGCTGGTTCGCGGCGACCAAGGCATTGGCTTCCTCTTCCGTGAAGCTCACCGGTGGCAGCCGATAGCCTTCCATGAGGGTATATCCCTTGCCCTCCTCGGTGACCACCGGTACTCCGGCCTTTTCCAAGGCCCTGATGTCGCGGTAAATGGTGCGGAGGCTCACCTCGAACCGGTCCGCCAGTTCAGAGGCTGTGACCACACGCTTGGTCTGTAGGCGCGTGAGTATCGCCGTTAGTCGCGGAAGTCGTTTGAGGTCGGCACTGGCCATCGCCCCAAAGATCGGCCGGACCAGGATGATCGCCTACCTCAACGCCAGAGAAAAGGAAGCATGCTGCCTACAGCGTCCCCCGCGCTTCCTGCTCGCGCTCGATGGCCTCGAACAACGCCTTGAAGTTGCCCTTTCCGAAGCTCTTGGCTCCCTTGCGCTGAATGATCTCGACGAAGAGCGTGGGGCGATCCTGCAGCGGTTTGGTGAAGAGCTGCAACAGATAACCCTCATCGTCACGGTCCACCAGGATGCCCAATTCGGCCAGCGGTGCAAGATCCTCTTCGATCGGACCAACGCGTTCCAGTAGGCCTTCGTAGTACGTGCTGGGCACCTTCAGGAACTCCACGCCACGGCTCATCAGGTCGCGTACGGTCTGCACGATGTTGTCCGTGGCGATGGCGATATGCTGTACGCCCGGTCCGTTGTAGAAATCCAGGTACTCCTCCACCTGGCTCTTCTTCTTGCCTTCCGCGGGTTCGTTGATCGGGAACTTGATGCGCCCGTTGCCGTTGCTCATCACCTTGCTCATCAAGGCGCTGTACTCGGTGCTGATGTCCTTGTCGTCGAAGCCCAGTACGTTCGCGAAGCCCATCACGTCCTCATAGAACTTCACCCAGGGGTTCATCTCGTTCCAGCCTACGTTGGCCACCATGTGGTCCACGTATTTCAGGCCCGTGGTGGTGGGATTGTACGCGCTGTTCCACGGTTTGTAGCCGGGCAGGAAGGTGCCGTGGTAGTTCTTGCGTTCAACGAAGATGTGAACCGTGTCGCCGTACAACTTGATCCCGCTCTTCACCACTTCGCCATGTTCGTCCTTCTCCACGCGGGGGGCGTAGTAGGGTACTGCGCCACGCTTGGTGGTCTCTTCGAAAGCCTTGCGTGCATCATCCACCCACAGGGCGATCTCCTTCACCCCGTCGCCATGTACCCGAAGGTGTTCGTTGATCTCGTGGTCCTTGGTCAGTGGCGTGGTCAGCACCAGGCGGATCTTGTCCTGCACGATCACGTAGCTCGTACGGTCCTTCACGCCGGTCTCCAAGCCCGCATAGGCCAGGCTCTGGAACCCGAAGGCGGTCTTGTAGAAGTGGGCGGCTTGCTTGGCATTGCCTACGTAGAGTTCAATGTAGTCGGTGCCGAGCAAAGGCAGGAAGTCGGCGGCTCCTGCTACTACTTTCTTCAGATCGGGAGTTGCGCTTTCGATGGCCATGATCGTTGAGCTCTTGGTGCTGTGAATGTACGATATAGGAAGTGCGGCCGGGCCGATCGCCATGCCCTGGCCGTTGGGTGGGCCAAAGGTCGGATATTTCCCTGGGAAAATGTGATGCACGTCAGATCACGGCCGGTGGACCGTGACGTTCACCTCCGAAAGAGGGTGGTACCAGCGCTTGGTGCATGTGACCACTTTCCAAGTAGGTGCGGCATGGCGCTGCGGCCATCGGTCGGATGTTCCGGAGGAAGTGGCGACGCGACCACACCGTGGGGTGCGGTGGAGGATCCGGAGCCAAGAGGAACCTGTTCGCATGGTACCCTTCGGGCTGCGCAAGGGTCTTTCGCGTCCATGCTTCGTTGTGAAAAGCCTCACAGAGCTGCCGGCCATGCTCGGTTACTGCGCCTTGCCTGGACGCGAAGTACCTCTCGCTCGCCTACAAAAGCACTATGCAAACAGGTTCTAAGGGATCAGCTGGTGGCGACCACGGTGCTTCCGGTGGTCAGTTGTCCGTCGCGATCGTGCTTGGGCTTGCGGCTGCGACGGTCACGATCTTTCCGACCACTGACCACGAAGTACACGGTGGCGCCAATGAATGTCGTCAGGATCAAACTGTTCTCCAACCAATGCTCCTTCGGGTGCACCCAGATCTCGTGGAACATGTCCCAGCGCCCCATGACCTCCACGAAGTTCCAGAAGATCACCACCGTGGGAATGGCGTAGCGCACCGCATGGTCGAAGGATCGGATCCGCATCAACTTGGCGATCAGATACAGACTCCACGCCAGGGAACCGAAGGCCACGATCCATGTCGCAGGGTGTCTGTCCCCGGCGATCTGATCATCGTATACGATCAGCAGCACCAAGTAAAAGGTCCAAATGATCATGATCATCTCCATGAAGGCGATCACCGCCAGGGGGCGATGGGTGGGAGAGGGCAACGACACCGTTCGGAAGACACCCAGTCGCTTTTGCATCCAATTGAAGAAGGGACAAAGGCTCGAAGAGAACACATAGAACAAGAGCATGGTGCCCAAGAGCCCCAGTGAACTCAGCATCACCAGATATTCCGGCTTGGTCACCACCTCACCGTTCTCCATGAGGGGTTGTACCCCGAGTTTCCCCGCCATCCATACGAAGCTGAACTCGACCCAGCCGGTCCAGACCAAAACGCCGCCCAAGGCTCCGAGGAGCGTGGCATAGAGATCACGACCCGGCTTCGACACACCCCACCAGAGCATGCCAATGCCGATGGCGCCTACAATGGCTGCGCTTACGAACACCGCCGCGCCGAACACCCGTTCCAAAAGCACCATCAGTGTGTGCCCTAATGGCATGAGTAACAGGACCAAAAGGAACGCCAACACACCAACCCCACGACGTTTCCCTCCCTTGCTCGTGATCTCTTGTTCCATGACGGATGCAAAGTGACAGGTCTTACACGACCATGACAATAGCATGATCGTTGTATTTCTGCCACCCCGTGGAGCGGAGCTCATGGCCTCCCGGCTGTGCTCCCCTTACAGGTACCGTGGAGGGCTGACGGTGCGCCGGTGCTCAACGGTGCCGCGCTCACTCCACCCAGCTCTTCCAGTACTTCCCGTCGTCGATCTTCAGGGCCTCCTCGGTCACCATCAGCGGCTTGAAGGTGTCCAGCATCACGGCCAGTTCGCCGGTGATATTCACGGACGCATCAGAACCCACCTTCCGGCAGTTGATCGATGATGGCGGCCAATTGCTCGCGCAGGATCGGCACATCATTCTGCGCCACATCCCACAAGGTGTCCGTTTGCACAGCGAAGTACTCGTGAATGATCCTGTGCCGCATACCGATGATCTGCCGCCAGGGCACTTCGGGGTGCAACGCCCGCAATTCCACGGTGAGCATGCTGGCCGCTTCGCCGATGATCTCGATCTGCCGCGACACGGCCGCAAGGAGCATCTTGTCGCTCATCAGATCCTCCTCCTTCCGGTCGGCAACGAACTCCATCAAGGCATCGCAGGCATCCAGCATGTGCTGAAGCCGCAGCCTGTCACGCCTCGGCTCGCGCATAGATCAATTGCAGATCCTTGGTCACGTATGGTTCGATGTACTTCGATAATGCGCGACGCGTGACCACATCCACCTTGCGTCCCAGCATTTCCTCCAGTTTCAACTGCATGTCGATGAAACCCAGACCGAAGGGTTTTGACCGGTCCAGATCAACGAGGATATCGAGGTCACTGTCGGGCCGAGCATCGCCACGCGCGAATGAACCGAACACGTACGCACGGTCCACCGGATATGCAGCGAAGAAACGACGCAGTTGTTCGCGGGTATCGTGGCTCAGTTCCATGTCACGAAACTACTCCACCCAGCTCTTCCAGTACTTCCCGTCGTCGATCTTCAGGGCCTCCTCGGTCACCATCAGCGGCTTGAAGGTGTCCACCATCACGGCGAGCTCGTCGGTCTCCTTCTTGCCGATGCTGCGCTCCATGGCACCGGGGTGCGGACCGTGGGGGATGCCTGCGGGGTGCAGGCTGATGTGGCCGGGGCCGATGTCGTTTCGGCTCATGAAATCGCCGGCCACGTAGTACAGCACCTCGTCGCTGTCGATGTTGCTGTGGTTGTACGGCGCGGGGATGGCCTGCGGGTGGTAGTCATACAGCCGAGGGCAGAAACTGCACACCACGAAGGCATCCGTCTCGAAGGTTTGGTGGATGGGTGGCGGTAGGTGTACGCGGCCCGTGATGGGTTCGAAGTCGTGGATGCTGAAGGCGTAGGGGTAGTTGTAGCCGTCCCAGCCCACCACGTCGAAGGGGTGCGTGGCGTACACCAGCTCGTGCAGCATGTTCTGCTTCTTCAGCTTGATGGTGAAGTTGCCCTTCTCGTCGTGCGTCTCCAGCTTCTTCGGGCGGCGAATGTCGCGTTCGCAAAAGGGGCTGTGCTCCAGCAATTGCCCGAACCAGTTGCGGTAGCGCTTCGGCGTGTACATGGGCCGGTGGCTTTCCACGATGAAGAGGCGGTTATCGCTGTCCTTGAACTCCATCGTGTAGATCATCCCGCGTGGGATCATCAGGTAGTCGCCGTACTTGAAGTCGATGTTGCCCAGGAACGTTCGTAGGGTGCCGCTGCCTTTGTGGACGAAGATCATCTCGTCGCAGTCGGCGTTCTTATAGAAGTAGTCCACGCTCTTCGCCTGTGGCGCGGCGAGTACGATGGCGCAATCGCTGTTCACCAGGATGGTCTTGCGGGCGGCCAGGTGGTCCTTCTCCGGCTTGGTGTTGAAACCGTGCAGCCGCAACGAGCGCATGTTCTTCGCGATGGCGATCTTGGGCGTCACGTCCTTGGGCTTGCCCAGCGCCTTCACTTGGGTGGGGCGGTGCACGTGGTAGCTCAGGGTGCTCATGCCATCGAAGCCGATGGTGCCGAAGAGCTGCTCGTAGTAGTAGCGGTCCTTGCCGTTCTTGAAGACGGTGTGGCGCTTGTGCGGGATCTTGCCGAGGGTGTGGTAGATGGGCATCGTTCGTGGATGGAACGCAGATGACGCTGCTGGTTATGATGAACGCTGATCTGAAGGTGAGCGAGGCGTCAGGTGCTTTGCGTTGAGGTCGGAAATTTCGCGCCCTTACATGGGCTTGATGATGATATCGCTCAGTTCAGGGTGCAGCGTACCGTTGAGCGCGAGCAGCTCCTCTTCTTCACGGATGCGACTGCGGAGCCCTTCCGGATCGTTGATGGCCTTGGTTTTGGTGCTCCGTGTGCTCCGGCCCTTCCGCCAGGTGCGTTGTACCTCGATGGGCAACACGTGGATCTCGCGGCAGCTGGGCGAGCAGCATTGTGCATACTTCGCTGCGCAGGCCTCGCACTGCACCAACAGCATATTGCAGGTGGCTTCGTGGCAGTTGGTGATGCGGTCGCTCGGTATGCCGCACTGCATGCACGTGCTCACTACATCATCGGTGATACGTTCGGCCAACCGCTCGTCGAACACGAAGTTCTGGCCCTTGTATCGGCTATCCAGCCCCTCGGTCCTGATCTGCCGCGCGTAATCGATGATGCCGCCGTGCAGTTGGGCCACCTTCGTGAAACCCTGATGCTTGAGGTAGGCGCTGGCCTTCTCACATCGGATGCCTCCGGTGCAGTACATCAGGACTTCGGCATCCTTCTTCTCCTTGAAGGTCTCAACAACCTCGTCTATCGCACCGCGGAAGGTGTCGGCCTTGGGGAGGTAGGCCCCTTCGAAATGGCCGATCAGGCACTCATAGTTGTTACGCATGTCGATCACCAACGCCCCTTCGTCCAACTTCCGGTTGAAGGTGACCGCGTCGAGGTGCTCTCCCACATTGGTCACGTCAAAGGCATCATCGGCCAGGCCATCGGCCACGATCTTCTTCTTTACGCGAACGATGAGCTTCAGGAAGCTCTTCCCGTCATCCTCCACGGCGATCTTCCAAGGTACGTTGCGGAATGCCGCACGTGCATCGAGGTCTTTGCGGAAGGCATCGAGGTTGTCCGTGGGTACGCTCACCTGGGCGTTGATGCCCTCCTGCGAGACATAGATCCGGCCGAGAACGCCCAGCGCCTCCCAGTCGGAATACAGTGTGTTGCGCAGCTCCTCGACCGCTTGCAGCCGCACGTAGCGGTAGAAACTAAGCGTGGTCCTGAGCTCGTTCTCGCGCTTCAATCGGGCGCGGAGGTCCTCCGGTCCATACAGGTTGCGAAGGCGGTGCGTGTCCATCTCCGCAAAGATACACGGGAGGCTAGGTATGGGTCATGCCCCATAGCTTTGGCCCCTCTCATCATGAAGAAGATCCTCGTCATCGGCTCCTCCGGCCAGATCGGTACCGAACTCGTCGAAGGCTTGCGCGCCCGTTTCGGCAACGACAATGTGGTGGCCAGCGATATCAAACAGCCCCAGGTGGCGCAAAGCGGCCCCTTCGCCATGGTCGATGCCATGGACCGCCGGGGCATCGAGCGCATCATCGACAAGCACGGGATCACCGAGGTGTACCTCTTGGCAGCCCTGCTCAGCGCCACCGCGGAGAAGGATCCCGCGTTCGCCTGGAAACTGAACATGGAGAGCCTGTTCATCGTGCTTGAACTGGCGCGCGAAGGCAAGCTTCAACGGGTGTACTGGCCCAGCAGCATCGCCGTCTTCGGGCCCACCACCCCCAAGGATGGTACCCTTCAGCACACCATCGCCGAACCCACCACGGTGTACGGGATCAGCAAGCAGGCCGGCGAGCAGTGGTGCCAGTACTATCACAAGCGGTATGGCGTGGATGTGCGGAGCATTCGCTATCCCGGCCTCATCGGCTGGAAGAGCGCCCCAGGAGGGGGCACCACGGACTATGCCGTCCATATCTTCCACGAGGCCATCAAACATGGCCGGTACACCTGTTTCCTGGGGCCGAAGACCACCTTGCCCATGATGTACATGCCCGATGCCATCCGGGCCACCATAGACCTGATGGAAGCCCCCGCCGAACAGGTGAAGGAGCGCACCAGCTACAACCTGGCCGGGTTCAGCTTCGACCCCCAAGGGATCGCCGCCGAGGTGGAACGGCATATCCCCGGGTTCACCATCGACTATGCGCCCGACCATCGCCAAGCCATCGCCGACAGCTGGCCGAGGAGCATCGATGATTCCGCCGCACGGACCGACTGGGGTTGGAAGCCGCAGTACGACCTGCGCGCTATGGTGGATGAGATGATGGATAATTTGAAGGCGACCCTGGCCAAGGGGGGCTGAAACCTCTTCGCCCGGTATTGCGTATAGCTCCTGTTCTTCCAGGTAGCGTATGCCATGGCACCGATCCGTCGTCCATCCCTGTTCTCCCTTGTCTCCTGCATCCTACTCTCGATCCAGTGCACCTTCGCACAGGCCGGCACCACCGCTCTGGACACGCTGAACCGTGTCGATGAGTTAGGCCGGAAGCAGGGTTTTTGGAAGGTGACCGCCCCAGCTGCGGATAAACCCGGTTATGCCGATGGACAGCTGGTGGAGGAAGGACGTTATACCAACAGCAAACGGACCGGCGCATGGAAGCGCTATTGGCCCAACGGTAGGCTGATGAGCGAGATCACCTACCAGATGGGCAGGCCCCGCGGCGCCTATAAGACCTACTATCCCTCAGGGAAGCTCGAAGAACAGGGCAACTGGGACCTCGATCGAAATACGGGCAAGTTCCAGCGCTGGCACCCCAACGGCCAGCTCGCGCAGGATTTCACCTTCACCGCCGACGGGGTGCGCGATGGGGAACAGAAATACTTCCATGAGAACGGCCAGCTTGCCGTACAGGTGGAGGTGGATCAGGGCAAGGAGGATGGCACGCTGAAACGATTCACCCCGGATGGCCAGCTCCAGCAAGTGGCCGAGTTCAACGACGGCGTGATCGATGCCGCCAACAGCAAGTACATCAAGCCCGTGCCCAAGGCCGAAACCGTGAAGGTGGACCCCAAGGCCGCGCCCGCACCGGCGGTGACACCCGAGGAGACCACCAATGCCGTCACCTTCCGCGAGAACGGGTTCAATACCCTCTACGATCGGCAGCTCCGCTTGTCCCAACAAGGGAATTTCAAGCAAGGGCGCCTCTGGGATGGCAAGCGCTATTCCTACGATAAACACGGGATCCTGCACCGGATCCAGATCTTCAAGCAAGGCCGCTATGCCGGCGATGCGGTGATCACCGACGAGGATCGGCAGTAGGGGGCGCTCCGTTTGGGCCCCATACCTTCGCAGGCCCTATCGATGACCATGCCCGAGCCGAAGTACGGACCCCTCTTCATCACCAACACCCTCACCCGTCGCAAGGAGGAGTTCGTCCCCTTGCGGCCGCCACATGTGGGCCTGTACGTATGCGGCCCCACCGTGTACAGCGACGTGCATCTGGGCAATGTGCGCACCTTCCTGAGCTTCGATATCCTATACCGCTGGCTCACGTACATCGGGTACAAGGTGCGCTATGTGCGGAACATCACCGATGTGGGCCACCTGGTGGGCGATGTGGACGAGGGCGAGGACAAGATCGCGAAGCGCGCCCGGCTGGAGCAGATGGAGCCCATGGAAGTGGTGCAGAAGTACACCAACGGCTTCCATGATGTGATGCGGCTCTTCAACATCCTGCCACCCAGCATCGAGCCCACCGCCACCGGCCACCTCATCGAGCAGATCGCCATGGTGGAGCGCATCATCCGCAGTGGATATGGTTACGAAGCCAACGGCAGCGTGTATTTCGATGTGCCCAAGTTCGCGGAGGGCCATGCCTACGGCGAGTTGAGCGGCCGTCGGATCGATGAGCTGCTCTCCAACACCCGCGATACCGAGGGAATGGAGGAGAAGCGAAGCCCACTCGACTTCGCGATCTGGAAGAAGGCCGAACCTCAACACCTGATGAAATGGCCCAGCCCCTGGGGCGAGGGTTTTCCGGGATGGCACCTTGAGTGCAGCGCCATGAGCACCAAATACCTCGGTGGCACCTTCGACATCCATGGCGGCGGCATGGACCTGAAGTTCCCGCACCACGAGTGCGAGATCGCGCAAAGTGTGGCCGCCGATGGACAGGCCCCCGTACGCTATTGGATGCATGGCAACATGCTCACGGTGAACGGTCGGAAAATGGCCAAGAGCGAAGGGAACGGGTTCACGCCCGAGGAGCTGATCACCGGCGACCACAAACTGCTGGAGAAGGGCTACAGCGCCATGACCGTGCGCTTCTTCATGCTGCAAAGCCATTACGCCAGCACGCTCGACTTCAGCAACGTTGCGATGCAGGCCGCAGAGCGGGGCCTGGAGCGCCTGATGGCCGCGATGGACCTGCTCGATGGCTTGAGGCCCGGGGCGACCGACGGGGCCGATGTCGCCGCGCTTGAACAACGGTGCCATGCGGCCATGAACGATGACATCAACACCCCCGTGATGATCGGGGAACTGTTCGAAGGTGTACGCATCGTCAATTCCGTGAACGATGGTAAACTACCCCTTACGGCCGAAGGGATCCAACGCCTCACCACCCTGATGCGGAGCATGGTGCACGAGGTGCTCGGCTTGCGGAACGAACAGCGCACCGGCGGTGACGACAAGGTTCTCGAAGGTCTCGTGGCGGAGTTCATCCGGTTGCGCGCCGAAGCCAAGGCGCGCAAGGATTACGCCGGGAGCGATGCCATTCGCGACCGCCTGCTGGAACTGGGCATTGCGTTGAAGGATACCAAAGAAGGAACCACATGGTCGCGCGCCTGATATCACTCATCCTACGTTCGACCCCACTCCTGGCGTTGGCCGTGTTGATCCAGGGTTGCGACACCGAGACGCCGCCGACCAACACCAGTACCGTTCCGGAGCCCGAGCTACCAGCGCTCTCCCCGACCCCCGTGTTCAATGCCGATAGCGCGTATGCGTTCGTGGAGCAACAGGTCGCTTTCGGGCCGCGTGTGCCTGGGACAAAAGCCCACAAGGCCTGTGGCGACTGGATGGTAAGGCGCTTGAAGGACGCCGGCGCCGAGGTGGTGGAACAGACCGGAACCGTGGTGTCCTATAGCAAGGAACGCCTACCGTTGCGCAACATCATCGGCCGTTTCCATCCCGAACGCAGCGAACGGATCCTGTTGTTGGCGCATTGGGACACCCGGCCATTCGCGGATAGGGACGATGAACGCAGCAATGAACCGATCGATGGTGCCAATGATGGTGGCAGCGGGGTGGGCGTGCTACTGGAGGTCGCCAGGCATATCGCCGCCAAGGAGCACGGGCCCGGCGTGGACATCCTCTTCACCGATGTGGAGGACCACGGCCAACCCAGTGGGGCCATGGCCTTCGACGAAGGAAGCATCGATACGTGGTGCCTCGGCTCGCAATACTGGGCCAAGAACCCACATGTCCCGAGCTACAAGGCCCGTTTCGGCATCCTGCTCGATATGGTGGGGGCCAAGGAGGCCCGATTCTATCAGGAAGCCCTGAGCATGCAGTACGCCCCTGCCATCGTACGCAAGGTGTGGAAGACCGGCGAAGCACTCGGCCATGGCGACAGGTTCGTGCAGGAATCGAAGTACTTCGTGGGCATCGACGACCATGTTCCCGTGAACAAGGTGCTCCGGATCCCTACGATCGATATCATCGAGTACGATCCCAGCACCCAGGCTTTCGGACCCTATTGGCATACCCACGACGATTCCATGGATGTGATCGACCGGGCCACCCTGGAAGCCGTGGGCCGGACCGTGCTGGAGGTGGTGTGGAAGGAACGTTGATGGCGGACCTTCCGGACCGCGCCGGTCACGCGGCCCGGTGACCAGTGGGGGCCGAATGGCATACGTAGCCGCTGCGGACGGACTACCTTTCCGCCATGTCCGAACAGCCCGCAGACGATCGCCGCCTCTTCCTCTTAGATGCTTTCGCTCTCATCTATCGTGCCTATTTCAGCTTCATCCGCACACCCCGGGTGAACAGCAAGGGTTTCAACACCAGCGCGGCTTTTGGGTTCACCACCACCCTGCTGGACCTGATCAAACGGGAGAAGCCCACGCACCTCGCCGTGGTATTCGATACCGCTGCGCCCACTGAACGCCACGAGGCCCTGCTCGACTACAAGGCCAATCGCGAGGAGATGCCCGATGATATCCGCAGCAACCTGCCGTACATCCGACGCATCATCGAGGCGCTGAACATCCCTATTCTCGAAAGTGACGGGTACGAGGCCGATGATGTGATCGGCACCATCGCCAAGAAGGCCGAGGTCGAAGGCTACCTCACCTTCATGGTCACCCCGGACAAGGACTTCGGGCAGCTGGTGACCGACCGGATCATCATGTACAAGCCCGGGCGCGGGGGCGAACCACCGGAGAAGCTCGGCCCCAAGGAGATCTGCGATCGTTGGGGGTTGCAACGCACCGAACAGGTGATCGATATCCTCGGCCTCATGGGCGATGCCGTGGATAACATCCCCGGGATCCCAGGGATCGGCGAGAAGACCGCCATGAAGCTCGTGCAACAATTCGGTTCGTTGGAAGGGGTGATCGAGAACGTGGACCAGCTCAAGGGAAAGCAGCGGGAGAACGTGATCGGTTTCGCCGAGCAGGGAAGGCTCAGCAAGATGCTGGCCACCATCAACATCGATGCACCGGTGGAATTGGATCACGATGCGCTGCGACTCGAAGCGCCCGATAGGGATAAGGTGATGGAGGTCTTCAGCGAACTCGAATTCAAGACCCTGGCCGCGCGGGTCCTGGCGCCATCCGACCCCGCCGCAACCGGAACGCCCGAGAAGGGAAGGAAGTCACGGCCGGACATCGCGCAGGTGGATCTTTTCGGGACCGCCGTGGATGCCAATGGCCAGGTGGTGCTCGAGGAACTCGCGGACATCAACACCGTGCCCCATCGCTACTTCCTCGCGGACAAGCAGGAGGACATGTACATGCTCGCCGCACAGCTGAGGAAGCGACCACGTTTCTGTTTCGATACCGAGACCACCGGTACGGACGAGCGCACCGCCGAGCTCGTGGGCCTCGCGTTCAGTTGGAAGCCGCATGAAGGCCACTTTATACCGGTGCCGGCCGATCCTGTGGCCGCACAACGCGTGGTGGACATCTTCAAACCCGTATTGGAGGATGAACGGATCGGAAAGGTGGCGCAGAACGCCAAGTTCGACATCCGGGTGTTGGCACGCTATGGGGTGCGGGTGAAAGGGTCGCTCTTCGATACCATGGTGGCCCACTTCCTCCTGAAGCCCGATCAGCAGAAGCATGGCATGGACTACTTGAGCGAGACCTACCTCCGGTACCGTCCCGTGAGCATCACCTCCTTGATCGGGGAGAAGGGAAGAGGCAAGGTGCAGCGCAGCATGCGCGATGTGGAGGTCGAGGTGGTGAAGGAATACAGTGCCGAGGATGCCGATATCACCTGGCAACTCGCGGAGAAGCTTGAGCCGCTTCTCCAGGCGGACGAAGTGGATGGCCTTTTCGAGCGGGTGGAGATGCCCTTGGTGCGGGTGCTGGCCGATATGGAGACCGAAGGCATCCGGATCGACATCCCCGCGCTCGAACAGTTCAGCTCCGAACTCGGCCAGGACCTGATCCGTCTGCAAGAGGAGATCCACCGGGCGTGCGGGGTGCCCTTCAACATCGACAGTCCGAAGCAGCTGGGGGACGTGCTCTTCGAGACGCTGAGGATCGGTGGGGACAAGGTGAAGAAGACCGCCAAGACCGGCCAGTACCAGACCAGTGAGGATGTGCTACAGGAGCTTGCCCAGGAGCATCCGGTCATCCCCCTCATCCTCGATTATCGCAGCTTGCGGAAGCTAAAAGGAACGTATGTGGACACCCTGCCTCTGGCTGCGGATCCCGTTACCCACCGGGTGCATACCAGCTACCTGCAGACCGTGGCCGCCACCGGACGGCTCGCCAGCAACGACCCCAATCTCCAGAACATCCCCATCCGCACCGAGAAGGGCCGCGAGATCCGCAAGGCCTTCGTGCCCCGTAACGAAGAGTTCCTGTTGCTCAGTGCCGACTACAGCCAGATCGAACTGCGCATCATCGCGCACATGAGCGGCGATCACAACATGCAGGAAGCCTTCCGCAAAGGGCTCGATATCCACGCGGCAACGGCGGCCAAGGTGTTCAATGTGGATATCGCCCAGGTGACCCGCGAGCAGCGCAGCCGGGCCAAAGCCGTCAACTTCGGTATCGCCTACGGCCAGGGCGCCTTCGGCCTGGCGCAGAACCTGGGCATTCCACGCGGAGAGGCCAAGGCCATCATCGACGATTACTTCTCCCAGTTCCCGGGCGTCCGCAACTACATGGATGAGATGATCGGCTTCTGCCGCACCAACGGATACATCAAGACCCTGATGGGGCGCCGACGTTACCTGCCCGATATCACCAGCGGCAATAACACCGTGCGTGCCCAGGCCGAACGCATCGCCATCAATGCGCCCATGCAAGGCACTGCCGCGGACATCATCAAGGTGGCCATGGTGGATATACACCGCGAGTTGGAGCTCAGGGCCATGCGGAGCCGACTGTTGCTGCAGGTGCACGACGAACTCGTGTTCGATACCCATGTGGACGAGCTGGAGCCGTTGAAGGAAATGGTCCGTGCGCGGATGCAGGGGGCCATGGAGCTGGCAGTCCCCCTCGTTGTTGACATGGGCGTGGGGAAAAACTGGCTCGAAGCGCACTGATCGGCTTTTCGCTTCAGGGCACCTTTACGGCCGACTCCCCTTCAACCCATGATCCCCATGCGTATCGTTCCTTGGTCTGTCGCCCTGGTGGTGGCTGTTTCCTTCGCTGGCTGTGGTGGCGAGCCTACCGCACAGGATCAATTGACCGTGGACGCCACGGCCGATAGCACCAAGGCGGATCGGATCGCCAAGACCAAGAAGATCTTCAATACGGTGCCTTCGCCGATGGAGACAGCCACCTTGCTGAAGAAGGCCGGTGCGCAGTACAACGGCAAGATCCTCAACGATGTGAAGAACGTGGACAAGTACACCGCCGCGAGCCAGCAAGCGTTGAACCTCGGGGTGTACGGTGCCGACCTCAGCTACGCCAGCGTCTTCAACCACACCCAGGAGAGCATGTTCTATTCCGCCTGTTCGCGGAAACTGGCCGACCAGCTTGGGATCACGCAAGCGTTCAACGACAGCACGTTGGAGCTGATGCAGTCCAAGTCCAACGATCGGGAGGCCCTCCTCGATATCATCAGCGAGACCTACTGGGGTGTGGATGCCTACTTGAAGGAGAACGGCCGCGATAACATCAGCGCACTGATGGTGGCTGGCGGCTGGGTAGAGGGCCTCTACATCGCCACCCAGGTGGCCACCACCAACGATACCCCCGAACTCAGGCAACGGATCGCCGAGCAGAAGTACGCCCTGGATGATCTGGTCGCCTTGATCGGCTCCTATGCCGTCAATGATGCCCGCCTCACCACGGTGAAGACGGACCTTGCCGCACTGCAGGCGCTGTTCGCTGAAGTGGCTCTGCCCGACCCGGGTGCGCAGGTGAGCGCCGGAGAGAACGGAGTGGTGGTGGTGTCCGGTGGGACACCTGCTCCCACGCTGAACAACGATCAGTTCAAGGCGATCAAGGAGAAGACCGCCGCCATCCGCAATTCCTACATCAATTGATCGGCCCCATGTGTTACCGTACCCCGCTTCTGAGATCGGTCCTCGTGGTAGGTGCCGTCGTGCTCTCCATGGCCACCTTCGCACAGTGCCGGAGCTTCGCCAAGAACAAGTGCGTTCCCGAACTCGCCCCCTACAAGTTCAATGAGACCTTCAACTCCGCACAGCTCGCGCCGGGTGAGGAGGCCGAGGTGAGCTATACCTTCTACAGTGGCCAGGATTACCGGGTCATGGTATGCACCCATCCGATCCTCGGTGAAGTGAATTGGAAGCTGGTGGACCAGAACAACAAGATCATCTTCGAGAGCCTCGCCGACGACCCCAAACACCATTTCGACCTGAAGGCCGCGAGCACCGTGCCCCTGAAGGTGGTCGTGTGGGTGCCCAACAAGCCCGCCAGTTCCATGGTGCACGTGGGGTGCGTGGCCATCATGGTCGGGTTCAAGGAGTAGGGCGCGGTATGCTGCGTCCTGCCCGATGAGGGGTGCCCGACGCGGGTTCGGGTCGACCACGCCCCCGGCGTTCCGTTCCCAGCGTACCTATGGCCGATCGTTGATCCAGGAGTCGATGCTCGTGCGCGTCGGCTGGATCGGTGCCAACGTTTTCCCCCCTTGCCTCGCGTGGCTACCCGGCCGTGCGGTCCAACCGGTTCGGCCAGCAGCCGACTTTGGTCGTCCACCGATCTTGAAAGCTCTGGTGGTGGCTCCCCGGGCATTCTCTCGGAGGGCGAGGATAGGTCGGCCGTGTGGTCCGCCGATCAAGGTCTTGAATGTCCCAATGGCATAACGGCATGTCGGCAACATGGTGCATGCCCTGCCGATCCAGCTTCGATCGGTAGGGCTGTTCCGATCACTGCTTCGCTACCCGCACGGTCCGGGTGCCGTGGGTCTGTGTCACACGAACGAAATAGGCTCCGGCTGCAGCGTGCTCCAGCGGTAGCTGTATCCGATGTTCGCCAGCACCTAAACGCCCTGCGTGGAGCCGTGCAAGGGACCTGCCCAGCATGTCCTGGAGTTCAACCACCGTGTCGTCGGCCTTGGCCAGCGTAAGGATCACTTCGCTGTTGCCTTGCGTGGGGTTGGGGACCACACGGACCAGCTCTTGAGCATCCACGGCTACCTCCTCAAGTCCCACGGGCATGCCGTTCAGGTTGATGTCGTCCAGGTACAGGTTGTTGCCCCCATCGCTGACCAGGTCGAAGCGGATCCGCATGTCGCTCACGTGGTAGCTGCTATTGATGGTGGTCACCTCGCGGTAGCCCCATTGTTCCGGGCCGTTCGGGACGAAATTCCCGGTTTGGATCCCTCCGGTGTTCAGGTCGGAAGTGCCGAAGAGCTGGGCGCGCATGCTCCAGGTACGCCCACAGTCGTTGCTTACGAAAAGGCGCAATTGGTCGCCACTGGTGCTGGAGCGGCGTGCGTAGGCATAGCGGAAACTCACGGTGATGTCCGTGGCATCGGCCATGTTGATGGTGGGCGATACAAGCTGGTCGGTGCGCCCGGCCATGCTGGAGGTGTTCAGCAGGCGAATGCTCTTCGACCCGCTGTAGGCCGCTGCGGTCGTAACGGTGAAGCCATTGTCGTCATTCACGTTCAGTGCGGTCCAGCCCACATCTTCCGGGATGTTCGCGGTCTCGAAACCTTCATGCAGGGGTGTGGTGGTGCCGGGATCGGCAAGAACGGTGATGTAATTCACCTCGGAGGTGCTTAACGAGCTGGAGCCATCGGATACCGTTAGGGTCACGGGGTAGAGCCCGCTGTTCGGATAGGTGATCACGGGCGATGCTTCGGTGGAGGTGGATGGCTCTCCGCCCGGGAACGACCAGCTACGGGAGGTCACATTGTGGTAGCTCTGATCGCTGAAGGTCACGGATTGCCCGGCGCAGATCTCACCGATGTTGCTCATGAAACGAGCGGCACAAAGGGTGGCGTTCCCATTCACACCGGTGTTCACCAGGTTGCTCGTTTGCGATAGTTGATTCCGTTGTGCCGTGGTGGAATTCAACGCTGCGATCATGCGTGTTTTTTGGCCTTCGGTGAACATCTTGGAACAATAGGAGTATTCCATGAAGTTCTCCACGTTGTCCAAGGTCGAGCCGCAGCTCGCTCCGTTCAAGGTGCAGGTGGTCCAGCCCCTGGTGTTCGGGGTGTCCGACACCCCGTCGTCCATGTCGCAGTTCGAATCCAGCCCCGGGGTGTTGCTGCTGCCCCAGGTATGTGACAGGTTGAGCCAGTGCCCCACTTCATGGGTCAAGGACCGGGAGCGGGCCGCCGCACCGGTACCGATGGATCCGACATAGATGTGCTGCATCACGATACCATCCTCTTGCGGTATCCATGCAGCCACCCCCGGGGTGTACGTATAGCCGGCGGCACCATCGGCCGAAGCGGCCACCCATACCTGCATGTATTTGTTGCGCGGCCAGCTGATCAAGGCTTTCATTTCCTCCGCACCATTGGTGGTCAGGGCCGAACGCGTACGGGTGATCCCGTTGGTGCATTGGCCATTCGGGTCGCGTGTGGCCAGGCGGAACTCGATCCCGATATCGGCCACGATGCCCTGGAAGGCTGGTCGCACGTTGTCCCAGTCCTGGTTCAGCCGGTTGAAGTCGTCGTTCAGGATCCGGATCGCATCCTGGACCTGTGCGTCGGTGATGTTCTCCGGGCCGTCGTTGTGGATGATGTGGAACACAACGGGAATGATATAG
Source organism: Flavobacteriales bacterium (assembly GCA_008016945.1). The sequence goes on along the minus strand of SSGN01000042.1, from coordinate 9,217 downwards.
CTCGATCCACCGCGATCATCGGCTCCGGTGAATTCGCGCGTGAACTGCTCCAGTTCGGCGGTGGTTTGGGCGATGCGGGCAGGGAAGTCGGCCTGCCGGGCGAGTGGCGATCCGATGCGATGGATCTCGTCGGTGCCGCAGGGAAGTTCCTGGGCTTGGGAGAGGAGGGCCAGCGTTGTGGCGAGCAAGGTCGTCGAGAGGCGCATGTACGTTCGGAGCGGTCGCTGTAGGTCGACCGAAGTGCCGCAAGGTAGCGCCATTGAACCGCTGGTCACTTGCTCGATAACCGTACTCCGCAAGCCGTTCTTGAGGCTTCAGGTCCGTACCCGGTCAGGGCGATGCGTTGGCCGATGCGATCAGGATACGACCAATGCGCCGTTCCCTGGGTCGAGGATACCGTTGCTTCGGATGTACGCCCATGGCAACTTCGCCTGGCCAGATGGCGGCCGTCCTCTTGCTTGGGATCCTAACGCCGCGGTCGGGCTTCGTTGGATCGTTCTTTTTTCTGCCGACCGGGTGGCCTGGTGGGACGTACGCGGCCGGTGCCGACCGTGTTCCGCGGGGGATCCCGTGTGCACAGGAAGGCCTGCTTAGCCCAAGGCCTGCTCCAGGTCGGCGATCAGGTCGTCCACATCCTCTACGCCCACGCTCAGGCGGATCAAGGTGTCGGCCAGTCCGTTGCGCAAACGCTCCTCGCGGGGAATGCTCGCGTGGGTCATGCTGGCCGGGTGGCCCAGCAGCGATTCCACGCCGCCCAGCGATTCGGCCAGTGAGAACAGCTTGGTATTGCTCAACACGCGGGTGGCATCGGCGATGTCGTCGCCTTTCAGCGTGAAGCTGATCATCCCACCGAACCCACGCATCTGTTCGGCGGCGATCGCATGGTTGGCATGGGTGGCGAAACCTGGCCAATGCACCTGGTCCACCTTGGGGTGTCGGGCGAGCCACTCGGCGATGGCCTTGCCGTTCTCGCAGTGGCGTTGCATGCGCAGGTGCAGGGTCTTCAGCCCGCGGAGCACCAGGAAGCAATCCTGCGGCCCCGGGGTGGCGCCACTGCTGTTCTGGATGAAGGCCAGGCGTTCGGCCAACGCGGCATTCTTCACCACCAGCGCGCCCATCACCACGTCGCTGTGGCCGGCCAGGTACTTGGTCACACTGTGCATCACGATGTCCGCACCAAGGTCCAGCGGGTTCTGCAGGTACGGGGTGGCGAAGGTGTTGTCCACGCCCAACAAGCAGCCTTGTTCCTGGGCAATGGCCGCCAACCCCGCGATGTCGATGATCCGCAGCAGCGGATTGGTGGGTGTTTCCGCCCAGATCAGTTTCGTGTTCGCGTTCACCTTCGCCTTCACGTTGCGCAGGTCGCTCATGTCCACGAAGTGGAACTTCACACCGAAGCCTTCGAAGATCTTGGTGAACAGGCGGTAGGTGCCGCCGTACAGGTCGTTGGTGCTCACCACCTCGTCGCCGGGCTTCAGCAGTTTCACGATGGCGTCGATGCTGGCCATGCCCGTGGCGAAACACAGGCCGTGGGTGCCATTCTCCAACGCCGCCAGCGCGTTCTGCAACGCGGTGCGCGTGGGGTTGTGCGTGCGGCTGTACTCGTAGCCCTTGTGGTCGCCCGGCGCTGCCTGCACATACGTGCTGGTCTGGTAGATGGGCGTCATGATGGCGCCGGTAGCGGGGTCGGGTTCCACGCCGGCGTGGATGGCTTTGGTGCCGAATCTCATCGGAGGGTGTGCGTTGTTCGGCGCGAAGGTAGAACGATGATCCGGCACGCTCCGGCTACTTTCGTCCGGCCATGGCCGTGCCCCGGAACATCCTTGCGCACCTCGCGCTCTTCGGGGTCAATTTCATCTACGGCATCAACTATGTGGTGGCCAAGGGGCTCATGCCCGAGGTGATCGGTCCTTCGGGTTTCATCCTGCTCCGGGTGCTGGGCGCGGGCTTGCTGTTCTGGGCGTTGTACGCCTTCCGGCCGGAGCGCGTATCGACCCCGGACCTGGCGCGAGCGTTCCTCTGTGCCATCACCGGGGTGGCCCTCAACCAGCTCATGTTCTTCCATGGCCTCATGCGCACCAGTCCGATCAACGCCAGCATCATCATGGTGGCCACACCGATCCTGGTGTTGGTATTGGCGGGTGTGCTCCTGCGCGAGCGGATCACCTGGCCGAAGGCCGTTGGCGTGGCTTTGGGGGCGGGGGGTGCGCTGGCCCTGATCCTCGCCAAGCCTTCCGGCGGTGCGGCCGGCGCCACGGCCCTCGGCGATCTGCTCATTCTCATCAACGCCACCTCCTATGGACTCTTCCTGGTCTTGGTGAAACCGCTCATGCGCAAGTATTCCGCGGTCACCGTGATGGCCTGGTGTTTCTTCTTCGGCCTCTTTCTGGTGTTGCCGTTCGGCTGGGGAGAGATGGCCGCTGTGCAGTGGTCAACCCTGGGCGCACCCCACCTCATGGCACTGGGTTTCGTGGTGGTGATGGTCACCTTCGTGGCGTACTTGATGAACAGCTGGGCATTGGCACGGGTCAGTCCAACGGTGGTGGGTACTTACATCTACCTGCAGCCGGTGCTCGCCGTCGCGTTCACCTGGCTGTTCGTGCGTCTCGGACCGGAACGGCTCGGCATTCCCGGCACCTATCAGGCGGGCATTGGGCCACTACAGGCCCTCTGTGCCGCAGCGATCTTCGCCGGGGTGTACCTCGTGGGCAGGGCCGATCGGTGAGGCCGCTACCTTTGGCCGCACATGATCCGTTCCATGACCGGCTTCGGCCGCGCCGAAGGTGTTGTGCACGACCGAAAGCTCACCGTGGAGGTGCGGTCGCTCAACAGCAAGCAGCTCGACCTTTTCCTGAAGGTGCCTTCCGCCTTGAAGGAGCGGGAGAATGAGATCCGGCTGAAGGCCGGCGAGAGGATCGTGCGTGGCAAGGCCGAGGTGTTCGTGGGCAGCGATGGGATACACGCCACCAAGCGCACCTCCTTCGATCGGGAGCTGGTGCGCGCCTACTACGATGAGCTGAAGGCCATCCGCGACAGTGTGGATCCACAGGCCACGACCGACCTGCTGGCGCAGGTGTTGCGCCTGCCCGATGTGGCCAACACCACCAGCGACCGCCTCGCAGAAGCGGAGTGGGAGCAGGTGTTCCTGTTGGTGGATGGTGCCTTGCAAGCTTTCGATGCCTTCCGTATCGCCGAGGGGGCCCGCCTGCAGACCGAACTGCACGCGCGGGTGGAGGCCATCGGCCGTTTGTTGAACGAGGTGCAGCAAGCCGACCAGGGGCGGGCCGAACGCACGCGGGAACGGTTGCGTACCAAGCTCGCCGAGCTCGGCGCCAAGGCCGATATGGACCGGTTCGAGCAAGAGCTGATCTTCTACCTGGAGAAGATGGACATGACCGAGGAGATGGTGCGGCTTCGATTGCACTGCACCTACTTCAACGAGACCATGGTACAGGGCGATGCCCAAGGGCGTAAGCTCGGTTTCATCGCACAGGAGATGGGCCGCGAGATCAATACCCTCGGCTCCAAGGCCAACGATGCCGCCATACAGCAGCTCGTGGTGCTGATGAAGGATGAGCTGGAGAAGGTGAAGGAACAAGTGCTCAACGTGTTGTGACGATGGTCTTGAAGCGAAGTGGTCGCCCTTGGCATGGGCTCGGGGTCCGAGGTCTCCGGAAGTGGCAACAGCCCCGGTGTTGTCCGGGATCCAACGGGGTGTCGGCGCTAATGCCCTTTGGACATGCGATAGCGTCCGAAAATGCGCGGCCTTTTCTTCACAGGCCGATCCGGGAGGTCCGTTGCAACGCCGAAGGCGTAGAGCGTAGGGAACGAGCTACCGAGGGCTGGGCCTACGGAACAGGTCTCGTGGAGAAGGCATGGGGAAAGGAGCAAGCGGATCGGATGGTATTGGAGGTCCCAATGGTATGAATGGTCGGTAACGATGGGTAAGTGCATCATCATCTCGGCACCCAGTGGGGCGGGCAAGACCACCATCGTGCGCAGCTTGTTGAAACAGGGCTTGCGGCTTGCTTTCTCCGTGAGCGCCACCAGCAGGGCCAAGCGCAACTACGAGGTGGACGGACAGGACTATCACTTCATTTCCGCGGAGACCTTCAAGGAGCGTGTCGACCGGGATGAGTTCATCGAGTGGGAAGAGGTGTATCCGGGGCAGTTCTATGGCACCTTGCGCAGCGAGATCGACCGGATCTGGGCCAACGGCAACCACGCCATCTTCGATGTGGATGTGGTCGGAGGCTTGCACCTGAAGGAATACTTCGGCGATCGGGCCCTGGCCATCTTCATCAGTCCGCCCAGCGTGGCCGCCTTGGAGCAACGTTTGCTCGCGCGCGGCACCGAGAGCCCCGAGAGCCTGAAGAAGCGCGTGGACAAGGCTGCGCACGAAATGTCGTTCGCTTCCCGCTTCGATGCCGTGGTGGTGAACGATACCTTGGAACATGCGTGTGCCGAGGTACACGCGCTCGTATCCCGATTCCTCGACCCCCCATGCGAATAGGCTGCCTCTTCGGAACCTTCGACCCGCCGCACAACGGCCACATGGCCCTGGCCGAACACATGCGCAAGACCTGTGCGCTGGACCAAGTGTGGCTGGTGGTGACCCCCCAGAACCCGTTCAAGCAGGATCGACCATTGAGTCCCGAAGCCCACCGCCTGGCCATGGTGCGCCTGGCCATCCAGGGCCGCGATGGGCTGGTGGCCAGCGGATTCGAGATCGATCTACCCAAGCCCAACTACACCGCGGACACCCTGCGGTTCATGCGCCATCGCTGGCCCGACCATCACTTCGCCCTCATCATCGGCAGCGATAACCTGGGCAGCTTCCACCGCTGGAAACGACCGGAGGAGATCCTCGATCACCACGAGCTGCTCGTATACCCCCGCGAAGGGTTCAAGGAGCACTTCGCCAGTACCACCTATCACGGACATCCCGGCATCCGCATCGTGGCCGATGCGCCACTGTTGCCCATCTCTTCCACCGGGATCCGCAGCGACCTGCGCGCTTGGCGGTCGGTGGAGGACAGGTTGGCCCCCGCCGTGCTCAGCTACATCCGCCAGCACCGGCTCTATACCGCACCGTAAAAGCGGGAGGTCATAACCCCTGCAGGTCGATCGGTTCCACCACCCCGGCGCTCTGGAGCAGGTGGTCGCGCAGCACGTGCACCGCACGGTCGAAACCACGCTCGTTCACCACATGCAGGTCGCACAGGTGGCGGTAGGGCAGCAGGTAGTTGCGGTAGGCCGGTAGTACGTGGTGTTGCCATTGGTACAGCACATCCTCGGGGCCATAGCCACGCTCTTGCGCATCGCGCTTCAGGCGGCGGTCCAGCTGGGCGCCTTCACTGGCGTCGATGAAGATCCGCAGGTCGAACAGGTTCCGTACCTCCTCATGGTGCAGGACGAACAAGCCCTCCACCAGGATCACCGGGGCCGGACGCAGCTCGATCAACGCGGGTTCCTTGTCCTGTTGGTTGAAGGTGTATTCCTTCTTGAAGATCGATTCACCCGCCACCAGGGACCGCAGGTCACGCGCCAATGCTTCCATATCCACCCCTCCGGGCAGGTCGAAGTTCACCTTGCCGTTGGCATCCAGTTCTTGGAACTCGATGGGGCGGTAGTAATCGTCTTGCGAGATCTGGCACACCATCCCTTCGGGTAGGGCCTGCCGGAGCGAACGCACCAAGGTGGTCTTTCCAGACCCACTTCCTCCTGCCACTCCAACGAGGTAGGCGCCGCGGTGCATCGGTCGCTAAAGTAGGTGGATCCTTCCACTTGAAGTGCCCGATCGGTGGCCAGTACTCCCCGGGCGAGGTCATTTCCTCCTCACGATCAGTGTGTTGTGCGGTAGTGTGCGACTTTGGCACGCCGCTTGAATCACGGAGCCGACCATTCATTCAAACCACTGATCACCATGGAACCCGCCCTGAAGCACTACTTGAGGTTGAAACGTGTAGCCATGCACCAGATGCTTGCCGGCGATGTGGCGCGCTACATGAGCACCCTGCGCCAGCTGTGTGACCTGCGCCGCGCCCAACGCGGCCTCGCCTGATCCCGACAGACACCGCCCGGACCGCGGCAGGTGGGCGCCCCGAACCTTCGGGGAACCCTCCTGCCGCGGTCGTTTCAGCCCCACCCCTGGTGGAACACCCCTTCACCAATGCGGCCCGGTGTGGCCGTCCGGCATTTTGGCGCGATCGGTCCATAGAGCCGGCACGGGGAGCAGCCGGGGATCCGGGTGTGATCGCGCAGGTGGGTGGCCGGCCGCATGGGGTCCGGCGGCTCAGGAAACCCACGGCCACCCGAGGTTCCCGGAATTTTTCGCTCCGAAGGGGATCTTTTTACGGGGCCTTGCCGTAGAAGCACCCATGACGAAGAAGGACAAGATAGCCTTCATCAAAAGCAGCAAGCGCAAAACGCACGTGTACAACAACCTGGACCGTTACACGGACCAGCAGTTGAACGACGTGATCCGCGAGATCGTGCAAGGCTTGATCCGTGAAAGCGAGATCATCGCCAACGCATACATCAACGGATACCGATAGACAACTGTCGCGTTCGCCCTGCTTGAAGGCTGAAGCCTCAGGTAACGGAGCCCCCACGAAAGTGCGGGGCTTCGTTACTTTCGGACGTTCCATGTCCGACCCGATCAACCTCGCCTTCTGTCGGCTCGATGCTCGTGCTGCCATCGACCTCGGCCAGTTCCCGACCGACCTTCCCGATGTGCATGCCAAGAAAGCCCTGAAGGCCTCGGTGGAGACCGACCGGGAGCGTATCGCCGAACTGCAGGAGGTCCTTTACGCGCAAGGCTCCCATGCCCTCCTCCTCGTTTTCCAGGCCATGGATGCCGCTGGCAAGGACAGCTGCATCCGCCACGTGCTCAGTGGGGTGAACCCGCAGGGCTGCCAGGTCTCCTCATTCAAAGCCCCTTCCCACGAGGAACTGGCGCACGATTTCCTTTGGCGCCATGCCAAGGCGGTGCCCGCACGCGGCATGATCGGCGTACACAACCGCAGCCACTACGAAGAGGTGCTGGTGGTGAAGGTGCATCCGACCTACCTCGCTGCGCAACGGATCCCCGGCGTGGATCCCGCTGCGGTCGCGGCGGATCTCTGGGAGGGCCGGTATGCCGCCATCCGCGCCTTCGAAGCGCACCTTGCCGCACAAGGGGTCTCGGTCCTGAAGTTCTTCCTGCACATGAGCAAGGCCACACAGAAGGAACGTTTCCTGGAGCGCATCGACGACCCGGACAAGCAATGGAAGTTCAATGCCGCCGATGTGAAGGAGCGCGGCCATTGGGAGGCGTACCAACGAGCCTATGCCGAGGCCATCGGCGCCACCGCCGCGCCCCATGCCCCATGGTACATCGTACCGGCCGACGACCAATGGGAGACCCGCGCCATCGTGGGGCGCTTGGTGCGCGAGCGCTTAGAGGCCATGGACCTGCGCCTACCCGGCCTGGATGCTCAGGACCGCGAGGGACTGCGGATCGGTCGCGAACAGTTGATGAAGGAGTGATCGGAGACCCGATCACTCCTTCAACCAGCGCCCAGTTGCCTTTGCGGACCCGGAACGGTCCAGTACCCGATACAGGTATAGGCCAGCGGGCAGGGATCGGGCATCGAAATATGCCTGCCCGGCTTGCACCGGTACCTGGCCGACCTTACGACCCGTTGCGTCCAGCAATTCCAGCGCTCCGGCGATCGCGGCCCCATTCAACAGGAGGTGGAACCCTTCCCGGCCAGGATTGGGGTACAACACGGCCGGTTCGGCAACGGCCTCCGAAAGCCCTACACTGCAATCGGTGGCCGCGAACTTCTGTGCCCATGCCTCGAAATAGCCACTGGGGTCGCTCATATCACGCCGTGAGCCCATCAAAATGAAGCCGCCATCGTCAGTGGCCTTGATGCGGGTGATATAGTAATAGGCATCGTCGGCGAAACCATCAAGTACATGCTCACAGAGTATGTTGAGGCTGGTATCGACCTTGTACACATGGATCCGGTTCGGCTCGAAAACAGAATATGTGCTCGGTGGTCCCAATTGGGCGTTCTCATGCATAGCGAACCACAAATTGCCATCCATCGCCGTTGTGAGGCCCTGAAGGAATGGGGTGAAATCCTGGTCATAGCTGCTGCGGGGAAGCCATGTTCGGATGGTAGCGCCTGTCGTATCGCCAATGCAAACCACGGCCCTGGCAGCAGGGGGGTTCCATGTGGAGCCGAAGCGGCCCGAGATCGCAAAACGTGTTGCTGAGATCGGGGTCATGTCCAACACACCTACCATGAGACTATCGGAGAAAGGTGGGGCCCGATCCACACGAGGCAAGAGGAAGGTCTGCTCCACTTCGAGGCTTTCGTTGATCCGGAATGCCTGCATCAAACCCGCATCATTGAACTCCTGTAATCCCCCGTCCACAGTGAACCAAACTTCACCGTTCCATTCTGTGATGTACCTGCAGATCCGCTGTCCATTGCCCGTGCCGTATATCGCCTCTCCTAAAACACCGCCATCAGGACCTATCCTTACCAACACAACGCGATTTGGAAAGAGGTCAGGTGGCTCCAACAAGGAGCCACTTATGATCAATCCTCCATCAGCCATGGGCAGGGCCTTTTCGGATGTGGATCCCTCATAGCCCGTGTAGGTGATGATCGTTGGCTCACTTAGCTCCCAATCGCCGGAGATAATGCGGGCAAAGAAACCACGTTCACCATTCATCGTGCAGGAACCCGAAACGTAGAGGGGCGTACTTGACGATCGCGCACCCACAAAGCTGATCGATGCACTTTCCGAGCCAGGCAATATTGGGCCACTATCATCCAGCTGTTCGCCAACCCCATTCAAAACTACCAGTTTGGACCGGGTTGGAAGTTGTCCGAGGACGCCTTCCCGTGAACCCACGGACACATAGTAGTGACCATTTCGATGATAGACATCGAGAACGCGCGGTTGGCGACCCGGATCAGCCTGGGTCCATGTCCATGTGGATTGGCCGTGTGCGCACATTGTGCACAAGGCCAACAAGAGCCATATCCCGCGCATCATCACTTGGCTTTGGGGACGATGCCATAATAGAAATGTGCCTGATGCCAATATACAGTACAGCCAATGCAGGGCGACAAGTTCCCATCAACCACGCAGTGCTGGGCTTTTTTCGTAGGGCAATACTGCTGCCGGATCAGGTTCATCACGTCCCATGTTC
>SSGN01000130.1 GCA_008016945.1 Flavobacteriales bacterium | reverse complement strand
GATCGGATTTGAAGCCGGACGAATGAAGACCGGAACACCGCCCCGGGTCGATGGCCGCAGCATCGACTATCGGCAGCTCGAAGAACAACCCGGTGATCCCGACCCAAGCAAATTCAGCTTCTCACCGACCACAGCTCCCCTTACACGTCAACTCTCGTGCTGGATGACCTATACCAGCCCAGAGGTGCACGACATCCTCCGTACCGGCTTCGACCGTAGTCCAATGTTCAATGGCCGGATCCGCGGCCTTGGTCCCAGGTACTGTCCGAGCATCGAAGACAAGATCGACCGATTCGCGGAAAAGGATCGTCACCAGATCTTCGTAGAACCCGAGGGTTGGAACACGGTCGAAACCTACATCAACGGATTCAGCACAAGCCTTCCGGAGGAGGTCCAGCTGGCCGCTTTACGTCGCATACCTGGATTCGCCAATGCCAGGATGTTCCGACCAGGATATGCTGTGGAGTACGATTACTTCCCGCCAACACAACTTAAGCATAGCCTGGAAACGAAACTCGTAAATGGCCTCTATTTCGCTGGACAGATCAACGGCACAACAGGCTACGAAGAAGCCGCGTGTCAAGGCCTTATGGCGGGCATCAATGCGCACTTGAAGCTGAACGACAAAGAGCCGTTCGTTCTGCGTAGGGACGAAGCCTACATCGGAGTCCTGATCGACGACCTCATCACCAAAGGAACCGAGGAGCCTTACCGGATGTTCACCAGCAGGGCCGAATTCCGGATCCTTCTTCGCCAGGATAATGCCGACCTCCGACTCACCGAACGCTCACATGCAATTGGCCTGGCCTCGGATAGTAGAATGGAACGTGTGACCCGTAAAAAGGAGATCACCAATAGTCTGATCGGCTTTCTAAAAGCCGAAAGCGTTGCGCCAGAGCAAGCGGACCCTGTGATCGTTCCACGTGGAACAACACCTCTCCGCCAAAAGGTTCGGCTCTATGATGTTCTACTTCGCCCACAGATATCCTGGGCCGATATCACCCAGATCGCACCTTCCTCAGCGCAACATCTTAACACATCTCCGGACCTGGCCAACGAGGTTGTGGAGCAAGTGGAGATCAATGTGAAGTATGATGGCTATTTAGGGAAGGAACGCGAAATGGCCGAAAAACTTACCCGGCTTGAGGATGTTCCGCTTGACCTAGAATTCGAATACGCCAGACTGAGCTCCTTGTCGATCGAGGCCAGGCAGAAGCTCGATAGGATCAAGCCAGCCACCCTTGGACAGGCCTCGCGCATCAGTGGTGTTTCGCCTGCCGACCTGAGCGTGCTTCTGGTTTATCTCGGACGCTAAGTCCGGCCCCCGTTCATAGCCGAAGTGCGCGGCCTGCCCACACACACGTTCGATCCGATCGGTCTAACGCAAACGCGCACGGCCTGATCGTTCCACGTGGAACATTGTAGGTTTTGAACAGGTATTTCACGATCCGGACTAACGATCGTTGATCCAGTTTCGCTCGCGTGATGCTTGTCTCGTTCATGTGGTTTCTCGCGTACACCTCCGGCCCATGGGCCGCGACTCTTCCACTCTCCTCATACTAAAGCAATCCGTCCCCCATCATTCTCCTCGTGCAATTGGCCTCGGAAAGCGATCCGAGCAAATCGTCAATGCACCCGTCGCCGAAGCACTAACCTTCAATTTTCGTTCAAGATCCAACCAAACGTCCATCTCGTCGTCCGTTCACATCAACCCCAACATGGAACTTATCTCATACCACGATCATCTCATCTCCATACACCGTTTCAACATTCTGAGGTCCGAAAAACATCGTCAAGAGCGGATCCATCCACTGCCGAAACCCCACTTGGTCACAAAGCCCATTTTTCTTCGATTTAAGACACTCTAGTGTCGAAGTGGGCCTCACGTCCGTTCGGAGGATTATCGTGGCGCATCGTCAAAAAGAAGCGACCATCTTTAGTGCTTGATTCCCAGTTTATTATACTAAAAAAGAAGAATCGCCAACCACACCACCCCAACTGGACCGCTTGATCCCAAAGAACACAAGGGTTACCTTTGCGCCCTGAAACGAAACCCTATGACCTCTGCCATCGCCTCCACCAACCGGATCGACAGCACCCTCAAGAACTTGGGCATTGAAACCAACACAAGCGGTGTTTCAACCGGCATCAACCGGCTTCCTGGCGAAGGAGAGGTGCTCCAGTGCAATAGCCCGGTAGATGGTGCGGACCTGGGTACCGTTCGTGGAACATCCCGGCCGGAGTACGAGAAGATCGTTGCCATTGCACAAAGTGGATACGCTCAATGGCGCAGTTGGCCAGCGCCCAAACGCGGAGAGGTGGTGCGCCAGTTGGGAGAAGAACTCCGCAAGCACAAAGCCGATCTCGGTAAGCTCGTCAGCTACGAGATGGGTAAAAGCTACCAGGAGGGACTCGGAGAGGTGCAGGAAATGATCGACATCTGTGACTTCGCCGTAGGGCTTTCGCGTCAACTACATGGTTTGACCATGCACAGTGAGCGGCCCGATCACCGGATGTACGAACAATGGCACCCCATCGGGTTGGTCGGGATCATCACGGCCTTCAACTTCCCCGTGGCGGTATGGAGCTGGAACACCGCATTGGCTTGGATCTGTGGCGATGTCTGCATCTGGAAACCAAGTGAAAAAACACCCCTGTGCAGTATCGCCTGCCAACGGATCATTTCCGAGGTGTTCAAACGCAATGGGGTGCCCGAAGGTGTATCCGTATTGGTCAACGGTGGGCGTGAGGTGGGGGAGTGGCTTAGCCACGACGAGCGCATCCCTCTTATTAGTGCCACCGGTAGCACCCGTATGGGCAAAGCTGTAGGAGCGGCCGTCGGACAGCGGCTTGGAAGGTCCTTGCTGGAACTCGGTGGTAATAACGCAGTGATCATCAGCGAAAAGGCTGACCTTGACATGGCCCTGATCGGCTGCGTGTTCGGTGCGGTGGGCACCGCTGGACAGCGTTGCACCTCCACCCGTCGTTTGATCATTCACGAAAAGGTCTATGCTGCATTCAAGGACAAACTGGTGCGAGCATACGGCCAGTTACGCATCGGTGACCCACTGGATGAACGCAACCACGTTGGTCCGTTGATCGACCAACAAGCCGTTACCAACTATGAGAAGGCCTTGCAGGCAGCTGCAGACCAGGGTGGAACCTTGCTCGTTCCTGGCGGTCGATCATCCGGCACCGGATTCGAAAGCGGCTGCTACGTACGCCCCGCGATCGTTGAGGCACAGCCCCATATGGCCATCGTGCAGGAAGAGACCTTTGCTCCGATCCTTTACCTGCTCAAGTATTCCGGTGACATCAACGAAGCGATCGCCATCCAGAACGGTGTAAAACAAGGCTTGAGTAGCGCGGTGATGACCCTTGACCTCCGCGAGGCAGAGCAGTTCCTGGCTGCCACCGGAAGCGACTGTGGTATCGCCAACGTGAATATCGGTACCAGTGGAGCGGAGATCGGCGGCGCATTTGGTGGAGAAAAGGAGACCGGTGGTGGCCGTGAAAGTGGCAGCGACGCATGGAAAGCGTACATGCGCCGCCAAACCAACACGATCAACTACGGCACGAAACTGCCCCTTGCCCAAGGCATTAAGTTCGACCTGTGACCCTCGCGGGGGATTCACCGGACCCGACCCAGCAACCCCTCAACGGCCGATATCTTCGCGCATTAGCGCATGCCAATTGCTCGGATCTTCCTGGCACTCATCGCTCTCGTCGCGATCGCGAGCTGTTCCATCCGTTCCGGTGACCAGCGCGAACCACGGCTCGGCACTTGGCGCGTAGAACTTGAGCTGCTGGACCGGACGCTCCCTTTTGAGTGGGTGCTTCAACGGAGCGACAGCGCTTGGGTGGCCCGGATCCGCAACGCCGCAGAAGAGATCGTGATCCGGGATGTTCGATTTCACGCGGACAGCTTCATGCTTCGCATGCCCTTGTTCGATTCCGAATTCAAAGGGATCCTTGTGAATGACAGCACCATTGAGGGTTTCTGGCACCATCGCCTGAAGGGCCCGGATCACCGGATACCATTCAAGGCGATGGCCGGCGTAGAACAACGATTTCCGGGGCAACACGACGGCCGGGGTGCATTCGCGGGCAAATGGGAAACCCACTTCAGCAAGGGAACCAAGGATGCCTATGGGGCGATCGGTCTGTTCGATCAACACCCCGGGGGGCATATCACGGGCACGTTCATCACAGAAACAGGCGATCATCGATTTCTGGAGGGGGTGGTGCACCAGGACTCCATGCAGCTCTCCTCGTTCGATGGATCGCATGCCTTCCTCTTCGCTGCCCGGCTCCATGCCGATAGCATGGTTGGCCGGTTCTGGAGCGGTGATCACTGGCAGGAACCGTGGGTCGCATATAGAAACACATCCTACGAGCTGCGCCATCCGGATAGTCTAACCTTCATGAGGGAGGGCCATACCGTGGCTGATTTCAAGTTCCCAGACCTCGAGGGTGATCCCGTTTCACCGCACGATGAACGGTTCAGGGGCAAAGTGCTGGTGCTGCAGGTAATGGGCAGTTGGTGTGCGAATTGCGTGGACGAGACCGTGGCCCTGAAGTCCTTCTACGATACCTATGCTGAACGCGGGCTCGAAGTGATCGCCATAGCCTTTGAGAAATACGCGGATCCCCAAAAGGCCATCGATGGCCTAAAGCGATTCAGGAAGGAATTAGGGGTGAAGTACCCCATCGTTTACGCCGGCATGGCCTCCAAACAACAGGCTGCCGAAAAACTACCCTTCCTGAACCACATCCTGAGCTATCCAACGTGTGTCTTCATTGGACGCAATGGCCAGGTAAGAAGGATCCGTACGGGTTTCTATGGGCCAAGCACTGGTCAGCATCATGTGGCCTATATCAATGAACTACGCGCCTTCATTGAGAGGCTATTGGCCGAACCCGTGCCTGTGTCGTACCCGTCCCGTCCCGAATGATCAGGGTTTGACCGGCTTATCCACTTCGATCCTTCTTTCTTGGTTCGCGAGGATCCATGCCGTGTGAAAGGCCAGCAACGTGCGTTGATGCAGCAGGTCGAGATCGATCTTTTCCGCGTCGTCGCCGGGTTGGTGATAATCTTCATGTATACCACTGAAATAGAATAGACTGGGTATCCCTTTTCGAGCGAAGTTGTAGTGGTCGCTCCGATAGTAGAAGCGGTTGGGATCATGCTCTGCGTTGAACGTGTAATCGAGGTCCAGCTTGGTGTAGGTCTTGTTCGCCCGTTCGTTGGCCTCATGAAGCCCACTGCTCAGGCGGTCGCTGCCGATCACATGAACATACGGTGCTGATGCCTGGTGCGCGCTATCCCGGCGACCGATCATGTCGATGTTCAGGTCGGCCACGGTGTTCGACAAAGGGAAGACCGGATGCTCGGAATAATACCGCGAACCCAACAACCCTTTCTCTTCGCCACTCACCGCCATCACCAAAACACTACGTCTAGGACCATGGCCTGCGGCTTTAGCCTGTGCGAACGCCTCAGCGATCTCGATCATGGCCACCGTTCCCGAGCCATCATCATCAGCCCCATTATAGACCACACCATCCTTGACCCCAACGTGATCATAATGCGCCGTTAGCACCACGAGCTCATCGCTCTTGTCCGAACCAGCGATATAGGCCAACACATTCTCCGTGGTCAAGAGCTGGTCGCCGGATGTTACTTCCACGTTCAGCGAGACCGGCAATCGCTGGATCTTACCCTTGCGGACCGCTCGAGCGAATGGACGCCCTCCAATGATCTCTTCCAAAGCTGTTCGTTCCACGAGGATCACTTGGGCTGGCCGAACCTCCTTCTCTTGCCTCTTTTCATGCTCCACTAAACGCATATGCGTATCCGTCACATGCATTTTCGACATCAGCCCGGCCAGGTCATCCACACACACCAGGATCATGGATACTCCCGATGCACGCAACACATCCAAACGCTTCCGTATACCCGACCACATGCCTGAACCACTGCCGACAGGAGCTTCGGGATACATCAGCACTACTTTACCAACTAACTGATCATCAGGTAGATGGATCCTTTCTGGAATGAATATCAATTCAGCCACCGCCCTATCCTGGGTCAGATGCTCTTCGGTATAGACGATCTGCTTCCCGTACTGGTACTTTCGTTCACCATGGGTTAGTGCGATCGTTCCTGACCTCATTTCCACCACCTCGAAAGGCTGGAAATATCCGTCCACGATCCCCGCAGCAGGCACCGGGGAGATCCCGGCTTGGATGAACTGTTCTTTCAGGTAAGAAGCAGCCATTTTCTGCCCTTCCTTGCCTGTATCCCTTCCCAAATACGCGTCACTTGCGATGATGAACAGATGCCTAGCCAGGTCCTCTTCCGTTATCGAAGCCGCATACCGCAGAGCCAGGCTGTCAACCTGTGCATGAAGCACATGTACCCCAACTACACCGATCCATACACAGATCCTACGAAATGATCTCATGATCAGGCCAATTCGATCTTTTCCACACGTCGCTGATGTCGGCCCCCTTCAAAAGACCCAGCAAGGAATGCTTCCACAATGGCGAATGCCTCCGCAGTACTGATGAACCGTGCTGGTAGTGCCAATACGTTCGCATCATTATGGTTCCTGGCCAACGTGGCGATCTCTGGTGTCCATGCCAAGGCGGATCGGATCCCTCTGTGCTTATTCGCACTGATATTCACTCCATTACCGCTTCCACAGATCAATATGCCCAGTGCTCCAGGTTCTGCCAGTACTCCCTGAGCCACAGCATGGGCATGATCCGGATAATCCACACTATCCTGTACGTGTGTACCCTTATCCGTTACGATATGCCCCAGGCTCCGGATATGATCCTTCAACTGGTGCTTCAAGTCGAAGCCAGCATGGTCACTGCCGATCAGGATGTGCATGTCAGGGTCGTTTATTGAAACAAAGATACCCAGGATGGATCTGACGATCGGATCGTGGGATCCTGCTGAATACGGTGAACAACGAACAATAACTTTTCGGCCTTGTGGATAACCCTCGCCCCCTTAACAAGAACAAGCATTTCCACAAATAAGGTTGTCGATCGATCTGCACTACGATCCCACGATCAGAACCCTCCAAATGATCTCTGTGTTTTCAACCAACCTCCTCAAACCATCGGATCAACGATCGTTGATATCCCTAACCAACACCCTGATAGCTAAAGAACTCCGTTCCTCGTTCCGAAACATGATCGTTGATCCACCGTGCTTTAATTTTGATAATCGGAACATGCAAGTCCCTCGCGGATCGATCATCAACAGATCCAACCGACCATACTATATCATCATCAATTCTTAAAGAATAAAGAGAATACATGAAGAGTTGGTTGAGAATGAGTGGGGTGGTTGTTGGAATGCTCCTGTCCTTGGTGCTTGCGGCACAGGTCGACAGCTTGCAGCGTTATTATCATGCCAATGGTATGGTGGCCAGTGAGGGTATGCTGGTGAATGGGAAGCCAGAAGGGCGTTGGAGGACCTATTTCGAAAATGGTTCACTGCGTAGTGAAGGGGATCGCAGGGATCTACTTCTGGAAGGGGTTTGGAAGTTCTATGATGAGAAGGAGCGCTTGGTCAGTACGGTCACCTATATGGCAGATAAGAAGAATGGACCAGTATTGAAGTACGATACCATGGGGGTGATGATCAGCGAGGAGATGTTCGTGGATGATAGACGGGAGGGCATGGCGCGCTATATATACCCTAATGGTCTGGTTCAGAAAGAGATACCATTCAAGGAGGGGAAGGAGGAAGGCCGTGGGTATGAATACGGAGAGGACGGTAGGGTGGTGGCGATACTTCAGTACGGAGCTGGACTACTGCGGAAACGAGAGGATATCAACCGCATTGATGCTATGGGGCTAAAGCAAGGACCCTGGAAGGAATTCCATCCCAATGGAAAGGTGAAATGGGAAGGGGTGTTCGTGGATGGTGAAAAGCAAGGCGTATTCAAGGAATATGACCAGCAGGGGGGGTTGAAGGATATGGTGAAGTTCGACAATGGTGTGCGGGACGAACAAGCGACCCAAGCCCAGATGTTGGATATCAAACGCACGTACCATACGAACGGCAAAGTGGCGTCACTAGGGAGCTATTCACGAGTGGGCAAGAAAGAGGGGCTTTTTCGACAATTCAATGAACGAGGTGAGCCGACCACGGCGCATATCTATGCCGGTGACCAATTGATCAGTGAAGGTTCGGTGAATGATGTGGGTGCCATGGAAGGCGATTGGACCGAATACTATGCCTCGGGAGAGAAGCGGGCTTCCGGTGGTTATAAAGGGGGGCGCAAGGAGGGTGATTGGACGTTCTACCATCGCAATGGTGCCGTGGAGCAGCAAGGCAAGTATCAGAACGGTCTACCGCAAGGAACCTGGATCTGGTTCCATGAGAATGGAACGAAGCATCGGGAAGAGCTTTATCGAAAGGGGAAGGAGGACGGTGCATCGGTGGAGTATGATGAGGAAGGGAATATCATCGTGCAAGGCGAGTACATCGATGGATCAAAGGATGGGAAGTGGTTCTATAAAGTCGGTGATCATCAGGAAGTAGGGAAGTATACGGACGGCTTGAAGGATGGTGATTGGGTGTATACCTATGACAATGGAAAGAAGAACTTCGTAGGTGCCTTCGTGAACGGTGAGCTCAACGGTAAACAGAAGTGGTACCATGCCAATGGCCAACTGTTGCTTGAAGGGCGATACACCATGGGCTTGGAGCAAGGGGATTTCAACTGGTATGATGAAGACGGTGTTCTTCTGACCACGGTGAGGTTCAAGGATGGTGCGGAGGTCAAGATCAATGGGGAACGGATCCCGGCTCCATATCATTTTGAGGAGGTTACTCCTTGATCGAGACGCGGTACTGCTGTAAGTTCGTGCCATGGCAGGCACAGAGGCTTCGCGATCCTCGGAGCAGAAGAAGTCCAAGGAATACACGTACGCGGAACTGGAGCGACGATATGAACAGTTGGTGAACAGGAATCCAGCTGGGGTTTATCGCGTCACCATGGATGGTCGTTTCCTGGAATGCAATGAAGCATTGGTTCGCATCCTTGGTTATGCGGATCGCGATGAATTGATGAAGTGCTCCGTTGCCGAGATGTACTTCTCGCCAGCAGAGCGCGAACGGTTCTTGACCGCTGTGGTCGAGCATGAACGACTGTTGAATTTCGAGCTCACGCTCAAGCATCGGAATGGTCGGCCTGTGGAGGTATTGGAGAATGTCTATCTGGATGAGGAGGAAGATGGCACCACGACCATACAAGGCACGTTGATCGATATCACCGCGATCAAACAAGCGGAAGTGGAACAAGCCTCGCTCACCTCAAGCTATCGAAGCCTGGTGGAACACATGCGCGATGGGGTGCTCGTGGTGCGGGATGGATCGGTCTATTATGCGAATCCTGCGGCTCAAGCGCTCACTGGGCAAGTGCTCATCGGTGAGCAGGTGCAGACCTTGTTCCATGAGGATGATCAAGCCGCCATTCTTGGTCTTCTTCAGAACCGTGGACGCGAACAATCATCGGGGCCATTGGTGGTCAAACTGGCCAATGACCCATGCAAGGATGTGGGCTTGTTCGCTGAGGATGCTTTGTTCGAAGGTGCTTCGGCGATCCAGATCACCATGCAGGATGAACAGGTTCGACAGAATCTGATCCGCGAACGCCTACGGGTGCAGCTGGCCGAAGAGGTCAACCAGGTATTGCGGCAGGAGATCACCGAGCACCGGCGCACCCAGGAAGCGCTACGACGTTCGCGGCAGTTCGCACGTAGTCTGGTCGAAAGCTCGTTGGATATGATCATGGCGGCCGATCCTCAGGGCAGGATCACGGAATTCAACCCGGCCGCACAGATGCGATTCGGGTATGAGCTCAATGAGGTGATGGGGTCCAGTACCAACAAACTATATGTGGACCCAACGGAGTTCGCTCGCATTCAACAAGAGCTGAACGCTTATGGAGCGTTCACCGGTGAGATCCGGAACATCACCAAGGATGGAGAGGTGTTCACCACATTCCTGGCTGCTTCGCGCATGTTCGCCGAAGACGGTGAATACTTAGGGGCCATGGGCGTTTCTCGGGATATCACGCGCATGAAGCGCGATCAAGAGGCCTTGCGCGCCAGCGAGGAACGCTATCGGGATCTGTTCGAGAATGCCACCGACCTGATCCAAAGCGTGGATCAGAATGGCCGGTTCGAGTATGTGAACAACGCTTGGAAGAGGGCGCTTGGCTATTCAGATCGCGAGATCGAGCAATTGCGATTATCGGACGTTCTGCATCCCATTCATGCGACATCCTTCCTGGAACGCCATGCACGTGTCTTCGCCGGCGAACCGGTGGAGCGGATCAAGACCGTTTTCATTGGCAAACAAGGACAGGAAGTGCATGTGGAAGGCACCACGAACCTGCGCAGCGTGGAAGGCAAACCCCTGGCCACCAGAAGCATCTTCACGGACATGACCTACGTGGATGCGGAACGGGCAAAGGTGAAGGCCCATGAAGCCAAGCTGCGTGCGCTATTCGAGAGTAGTGAACATATGTTCTGGACGGTGGACCCGGCCATCAAACTGACCTCCTATAATCGAGGTTATGGTGATATGATCGAACGGTTGCATGGAAAGCGCCCGGAGATCAACCTGGACCCCGATCGACCGCGTGGCCTTTTCGCACCGTTGGATTACCACCGTTTCTGGGAGGAGAAATACGCATATGCGCTCGCCGGCAAAGCGATCCGCTTTGAAACGGACCGCCTCGACCAGCGGGGGAACAGGGTCTGTAATGAGATCTTCCTGAGTCCGGTGTTCGGGCCTGATGGGTCGGTAACGGAAGTGTTCGGCGTTGGGCATGAGATCACAGAACAGAAGCTGGCCGAAGACCTGGTTCAGCAACAGGCGGCGCGCATCAAGGCCATCTTCGAGAATGCCGCGAACGTGATGATCTGGACCCTGGACCGGGACCACAGGATCACATCGTTCAATGGGCACTTTCAGCGCACCTCCGAACATCGGCTCGGGATCCAGTTCAGCGAGGGGGACGATTTCGTGGGCTTCATGCGGGCACACGTGGCCGATGGCGCCGCGGAACCAGCCATCGCCAAGTTCATCGCGGCCCGGAATGGAACCCCCCAGCAGTTCGAAGTGGAGCTGCGGGGCGACGAGGACCGCGCCATGTGGGTGGATTGTTTCCTGAACCCCATTGCCGGGGCGGATGGGGTGCAGGAGATCTCCTGCATGGCCTATGGGATCACCGACCGGAAGGAAGCCGAGATCAAACTAAGACAGAGCCTGAGCGAGAAGGAAGTGCTGCTCAAGGAGGTCCATCACCGCGTGAAGAATAACCTGCAGGTGATCAGCAGCATCCTAAGCCTCCAGACCGCCCACGTGGACGGTGATGAACGGATCCTTGAGCTCCTGCGTGTGAGTAGGGATCGCATTCGGAGCATGTCGTTCATCCACGAAAGCCTCTACCAGAACAAGGATTTCAGCTCCATCGACCTGGCCACCTACATCGACGGGCTGAGCCGGAACCTGGTGATGAGCTATAGTTTGACCGGGAACATCCAGTTGGAACGCGACCTCAAACGTGTGGAACTGGTGCTCGACCAGGCCATACCCTGTGGATTGATCCTCAACGAACTGATCAGTAACGCGTTCAAACATGCCTTCCCGAACGGAAGAGCAGGAAAAGTACACATTGGATCGAACCTTGTGGGCAACCAGGTGTCCATAACCATTGCCGATGATGGAGCTGGTCTACCCGAAGGATTCCACACGGATAAGGATGGCAACCTGGGCTTGGAACTGGTCCACACCCTGGTGGAGCAACTTGATGGTAAGCTCGATGTGAAAACTGGCCCAGGCGTGTCGTATTTGCTTACTTTTGAACGTTATCGATAGATCATGGCGCAAACGAATGTCCTCGTAGTTGAGGATGAGAGCATCGTAAGCAAGGATATCCAGCACAGCCTGAAGAAACTCGGGTACAATGTGGTGGGTGCCGCCAATAACGGCGAAAGTGCCGTCAGCCTTGCGCTGGAGCACCGGCCGGACATCATCCTCATGGACATCATGCTCAAAGGGGAGATGAACGGTATCGAAGCGGCCGACGCCATCCGCAAGGAGACCAACATCCCCGTGATCTTCCTAACGGCGTATGCCGATGAGAGCACCCTTGCCAAGGCGAAGGTGACCCAGCCGTACGGTTACATCATCAAGCCCTTCAAGGAGATCGATATCCATACGTCGATCGAGATGGCGCTGTACAAGCACAAGAAGGAGACGGAGGTGCTGAAAGAGCGCGACCTGCTCTATTCCCTGGTGGAGAACAAGGAGGCTGCCGGTGGGCGCGACATCATGTTCGTGAAGAGCAACAGCCGTTTGGTGAAGCTCAAGACCAGCGACATCTATTTCATCGAGGCGCTGAAGGATTACGTGGTGATCAACACCCTCAACACGCGCTACACGGTGCACAGCACCATGAAGGATATCGAGGCCAAGTTGCCCGAGGCGGACTTCATCCGAGTGCACCGCAGCTTCATTGTGCGCCTGGACAAGATCGTGGCCATCGAACAGCCCAATCTGATCCTGGAGAACGACAAGAAGGTGATCCCGATCGGGGGTAGTTACAAGGATGATCTGGCGAAGCGCCTGAACCTCGTTTAACGGCGTTTCTTCCCCTTCTTGGGCTTGGGGGCGTGTTTCGGCTTCTTCCCCTTGGTGGTGGCCTTACGAGGCGCTATGGAACGCCGTTCGAACTTGCCCGATGTGGTCACCTGTGGGCTGGACTCGCCCGCCAAGCTGAAGTCCACCACGCGCCGGTCCATATCCACCGCCTTGATCATCACCTCGAGCTCATCACCTAAGCGGAATTTGCGACCGGTGCGCTGGCCAACGACCATGTACCGGTCCTTCTCGAACTTGAAGATGTCTCCAGGGATGTCGCGCAGGCCGATGAGGCCTTCGCACTTGTTCTCCTTCAGTTCAACATACACACCCCATGTGGTCAGACCGCTGATGATGCCAGTGAAAGTCTGCCCGATACGCGCGAGCAGGTACTCGGCTTGCTTGTATTTGATACTCGCGCGCTCCGCATCGCTGGCCTGCTTCTCCATACGCGAGCTATGGCTGCAGCTCAGTTCCAGCTCATCGCGGTTCAGCGGATCGCCACCGGCCAGGTAGTGCGCCATGGCACGATGTACCAGCAGGTCGGGGTAGCGGCGGATGGGGGAGGTGAAGTGCGTGTAATGCTCAAAGGCCAGTCCGTAGTGGCCGATGTTCTCCGTGCTGTAGATGGCCTTCGCCATGCTGCGGATGGCCACCTGTTTGATGATGTTCTCCTCCTCGGTGCCCTTCACGTCGTTCAACAGGTCGTTGATGGCATGTGGCAGGTCGTTCACATCGGCGTGGCGCAAGGTGAAACCGAAACTCTTCGCCAGGGCGCGTAGCTGATCGATCTTCTCCGGATCCGGCTGGTCGTGGATGCGGTATACGAACGGACGAACCCCGCGTTGGTGTTGGCCTTCCTTGCCTTTGGGACGCTTGTTCACCCAGGTGGCCACTCGCTTATTCGCCAACAGCATGAACTCTTCGATGAGCCAGTTCGCAGGGCCCATGACCTTTTCGTACACGCCGAGGGGTTTTCCGTCCGCGTCCAGTTTGAACTTCACCTCGTTGCCACCGATCTCCAGTGCTCCCCGCGCGATGCGCTCTTTTCGGAGGATCTGCGCCAAGCGATGCAGCAGCAGCACTTCCTCCTTGTACGGACCCTCACCCTGGCCATCGATGATGGCTTGTGCTTCTTGGTACGCGAAGCGACGGCGGGAGCGCATCACCGTCCGGCCGAACCACTCGTCCTTGATGTTGGCCTGGTCGTCCAACTCGAAGATGGCGCTGAAGCTCAGCTTGTCCGTGTCCGCATGAAGCGAGCAGAGATCATTGCTGAGTTTCTCCGGTAGCATGGGCACCACACGATCCACGAGGTACACGCTGGTGGCCCGGCTGGCGGCTTCCATGTCCAGTACGCTGCCGGGGGTCACATAATGGCTCACGTCGGCGATGTGGACGCCGACCTCCCAATGGCCGTTCTCCAGCTTGCGTACGCTCAGGGCATCGTCCAGGTCTTTGGCGTCGTCCGGGTCGATGGTGATGGTTGGTGTTTCGCGGACATCACGGCGCCGGGCGATCTCCTCTTCCGTGGCGCCGTTGCGGATCTCAACGGCCGCTCGCAGCACGCTATCCGGGAACTCCAGCGGTAGTCCGAACTCCGCGAGGATCGCGTGCATCTCCACCTGGTGCACTCCGGCCTTGCCCAGAACGCGGAGGACCTTTCCCCTGGGCTCGTCCCGTGCATCCTTCCATTCACCCAGTTCAATGATCGCCTTATCCCCCTCAACGGCACCATTCTCTCCCGTCGCGGGGATCACGAATGGGCGCTGGACCCGCTGGTCGTCGGCCACCAGGATCATGCGGCCTTGGTGCTTGTGGATGGTACCCACGAATTCCGACCGCCTGCGCTTCAGCACGTTGACCACCCGTCCCTCGACCCTGGACCCCCGCCCCCCGATCAGCTTGATGGCCACCGTATCTCCGTGGAGCGCGGTACCGATATCGCGTTGCTGCACGTAGACATCGGCTTCACCTCCGCCTAACCGCACATAGCCCGCGCCGGTGGAGATGATATCGATCTGTCCTTCTGCGGTGTCTTTTCCTCCGGTAAGGGTGTAACGTCCCTTTTTTCCGCTTTCGATGCGCCCCTCATCCAACAAGGCATCGATGGCGTCAAAGACCCGGTACCGCTGGCTTTTCTCTCTGATACCCAGCTGCAAAGCGAGTTGTTGGCTGGTCACCCCGGCGTGTCCTGCGGAACGGATGGCGGCAAGTACGTGCTGGATGAATGGGTCGGGTTGGGAGGCGCGGCGGCTCAAGGTGGGGTCATAGGTCGGGCATGGGCCGACGGCCTAAAGGTAGAAGCGCCCTGTTAGTATCTCGTTGATACTCATGTGGAGAACACACCCACCAACAGGTGTTGATAACCTGCGGAAGATCACTACATTTGCAGCCCTTTTCGGGAGTTCCCCCTCGCCATGCAGGAAAGCGCCAAGATCTTCAGCGGTACCGCCACCCGGTATCTGGCCGAGAAGATCGCGGCCAGCAACGGCGAGCGCTTGGGCGAGGTCACGGTGAGCCGCTTCAGCGACGGTGAGTTCCAGCCCAGTTTCGAGGAGACCGTGCGCGGTGAGCTCGTCTTCATCGTGCAGAGCACCTTCCCGCCCAGCGACAACCTCTTCGAGCTGCTGCTGATGGTGGATGCCGCCAAGCGGGCCAGTGCCAAGCGCATCGTGGCGGTGATGCCCTACTTCGGCTTCGCCCGGCAGGACCGCAAGGACAAGCCCCGCGTCTCCATCGGCGCCAAGCTGGTGGCCAATATGCTCACCGCAGCGGGCGTGGACCGGATCATGACCATGGACCTCCATGCCGATCAGATCCAAGGCTTCTTCGAGGTGCCGGTGGACCACCTATTCGCCAGCAGCATCTTCCTGCCCTATATCAAGGAACTCAACCTGTCCAACTTGGTGATGGCAGCCCCCGACACCGGCGGCACCAAGCGCGCCAACGCCTACGCCAAGCACCTCGGCTGCGACATGGCCATCTGCTACAAGCAGCGCAAAGTGGCCAACCAGATCGACAGCATGACGGTGATCGGCGACGTGAAGGACAAGAACGTGGTGCTGGTGGACGATATGTGCGACACCGCAGGCACGCTCACCAAGGCCGCCGACATGATGATGCAGCAGGGCGCCATCAGCGTGCGCGCCGTATGCACCCATGCCGTCCTCAGTGGCGAGGCGTACGAGCGCATCGAGCGCAGCGCCCTCACCGAACTCATCGTTTCGGACACCATTCCGCTGAACGCCGACAAGGCCAAGGCGACAACGAAGATCAAACAGCTCACCGTGGCGGGCCTTTTCGGCGACGTGATCAAGCGCGTACAGAGCCACGAGAGCATCAGCAGCCATTTCATCGTAGCATAACAAACCGGCCATGAACACGATCGCCCTCAGCGGAACCCCCCGCACCAACCTCGGCACCAAGTACGCCGCCCAACTGCGCCGCACCAAGCAGGTGCCCTGCGTGCTCTACGGCGGCGAAAGCACCCTCCACTTCAGCGTGGACGGAGCCGCGCTCAAGAAACTGATCTTCACCCCCGAGCTGAACGGCGCCGAGATCGAGATCGAGGGCCGCAAGGTGCTGGCCATGGTGCAGGAGAAACAGTTCCACCCCACCACCGACGAGGTGCTGCACGTGGATTTCGTGGAACTGAAGGAGAACGAAGCGGCCATCGCGAAGCTCACCCTGCGCCTGAAGGGCCAGCCCATCGGTGTGCGCAAGGGCGGCAAGCTGGCCCACACCATGCGCAAGGTGCGCGTGAGCGGCCTGCCCGCCAAGCTGCCCGGATACCTTGAGCTGGACGTGGCCGACCTCGACGTGAACAAGGCCATCCAAGTGAGCGACCTCAAGTTCGACGGCCTCACCGTGCTGGAGAAGGAAAGCGATGTGGTGGTGGCCGTGAAGATGGCCAAGAAGAAGGAGGAGGAAGCCGCCGCTGGTGCCGCACCCGCCGCCGCGAAGAAGGCCGAAGCCAAGCCCGCCGCGAAGAAGTAGGCCTCGACAGGCTCGGCCTGACAATACATGCACCGGGGCCTCCGCATTGCGCGGGGGCCTCGTTCTTTTGCACCGAATGATGGATACCGTGCAAGAGTGCGAGGGTGGTGCGGTGGCACTCTCGCACTCTTGCTCCCTCGCACTCGTAGACCATGAAGTACCTGATCATCGGCTTGGGCAACCCCGGCCCGGAATACGCGGACACACGCCACAACATCGGCTTCCAAGTGCTGGACCACTTGGCCCGGCTCGCCGATGTGCGCTTCAGCCCCGCCCGCTACGGCGACCATGCCGAGATGCGGCACAAGGGGCGCACGTTCATCCTCATCAAACCAAGCACCTTCATGAACCTCAGTGGCAAGGCCGTGCGCTACTGGATGGATCAGGAGAACATTTCCGCCGAGCGCGTGCTGGTCATAACCGATGACCTTGCGCTGCCCTTCGGCGCCATCCGCATCAAGCCCGCCGGTGGCGCGGGCGGGCACAACGGCCTCACGAGCATCATCCAGCTCCTCGGCTCCGAGGCGTTCCCTCGGCTGCGTTTCGGCATCGGCAGCGATTTCGCCCGTGGTCGGCAAAGTGAGTACGTCTTGGGCGCTTGGAACGAGGATGAACGGAAGACCTTATCCGAACGCATCGAGATCGCCGGAAAAGCCGTGTTGCAGTTCGGGCTGCTCGGCGTGGAGAGCGCGATGAACAATTTCAATAAGCGGTAGGCTCGCCGGACAGGCGCGTAGAGCCTGAACAGGCTCTTACATTTGCTTCATCAACCACAGAACAGCCTCACGCTCCATACCATGCTCAGCAAGAAGATCGAAACAGCCCTGAACGGACAGGTGGCCATCGAGGCCGCCAGCAGCCAAGCCTACCTCGCCATGGCCTCATGGGCCGAGAACCAAGGTCTCAGTGGCACGGCGGCGTTCCTGTATAAGCACAGCGACGAGGAGCGCGTACACATGCTCAAGCTGGTGAAGTTCATCAACGAACGCGGCGGCAAGGCCGTGATCCCCGCGCTGAAGCAGCCGGGTACGAACTTCAAGTCCATCACCGACATCTTCCAAGCCCTGCTGCACCACGAGACCAAGGTGACCGACGAGATCAACGGCGTGGTGGACACCTGCCTGAAGGAGAAGGACTACACCACGCACAACTTCATGCAGTGGTACGTGAGCGAGCAGATCGAAGAGGAGGCGCTGGCCCGTACGCTGATCGACAAGTTGAACCTGATCGGTAACGACAAGGGTGGCCTCTACCTGTTCGACCGCGACCTGCAAGGGATGAGCGCGGCGACTGGTGGGGGCAAGGGGCGTGAGTGATAGGCTTGGTGATCCATTCTTGAACAGATCCTGTTTGGTGCAAGCGCCTAGTGGGGATTACTTGGGGTGTGTCGTGTGGGTGCTTGAACCGAGGTGCTATCGCTGACGCACCTATGCACCTTCCGCACCGATGTGGCAGCGGTGCGTGAGCAGTCTTGGTGGATGTTCCGCGATGCCAACCACATCGGGCGCATCTGGGCCGATGGCGGGCACCGCGCCTTCCATTTCCAGAACATGGAACCCGTGGACGTGGGGCTGGACCGATACAGCGGTGCCATGGTCGTACCACCAGAACGACGGGCTGTGGGTGTCGCAGAACGGCGCTGTTATCGCTGCATGAAGTTATCAACCGAAAGTACCAAACCAAAGTACCTCTTTGTGCTCATCGTTCTCATGGCTCGACTGGGTTTACAGGTTTGGGGATCGTACCACACGCATGCTCTTTCGTGTACCATCCGAAAGATCTAAAGCAAGGATATACATGGCTGGAGGCAGTTCATCCAGCCCAATGTTCCAAGTACCGTGGCCAACTGGCCACGTCTCGCTCCAACAGATACGCCCCTGAAGATCGATTAATGTCCCCCGATTCGGGCAGATACCTGCCACCTCACAGGTCAGGGAAAGAGCATCAGTAAAGGGATTCGGCGAGACGCGCACATCACATGGGGCTTGACTATGAACACCCATGGCCATGTCACAATATGTGGGGTCGTATGACACACAGACATCATCAATGAAGGCATATGCCACATCCCATATTGCATTGATATCCAATAATTCCGGCATGCTTAGGTTGTTCTCATAAAAATTCATGATCGCAAGCCATTCGTATGCCGAATCAGGGACGAAGGAAGCACTTATGTTCACCCAAACAGATGTGTCATTCAGCACTCCCGGCATGTCGACTACCGCGCTGTTAGGGAACAGGTAAGTGGTCCATTCGCTGAATAGCCACGGCTGGCTCGTCTGCGGAAGCTGCGAAAAGAAATTCATACCCGGACCTTTAGCCGCCCATTTGACAGAATTGACTGGATTCACGCCAAAACCACCTGGCGATACCTTGAAAGAGCAATACACAGGAACACCAGGTTGCAACGGCTCGGTCAACTGAGTAGCAATCACCTCCCGGTGATACCCTCCCCCCTCTACATATGCAGTAACAATCCCCATGTAAGCCCGGCCATGCGCTGCATGCTGAAATCCCAGATCATTGAGCGGTACACTACAGGCTATGTTGGTCGCACAAGCATTGAAATAGTCCGCAGACTGCGTATAGGGACTGGTCCAACCCTCCACACTAGCCCAGTAGCCAAAAGAGGGGGGGCATTCGGTGTACTCTTCGAACGATCCATTCACCACGAGGTTCTGCGCACGGGCCGTGGCCCATGACATCGCCACCAACAAAAGCAATATGAACCGTGCGAGGATGCTCATTGCGCCAACAATGTAAACCCCGTTCCTTTCTATTGCACGGATTCAACTCATAAACGCAATCGGATAGACCGACAAGACGACTGATCTTTTTTTCAGGAGGAGGAGAGGCTTTCGCCCCTCGCTCCTCTCTGAATGGAGGATACGATCTACCCTTGTGCTGGGGTCCAATCCGTTGCAAGAATGAGCCATATCACCGATGAGCAAAGGTGCATCATACAG
>SSGN01000151.1 GCA_008016945.1 Flavobacteriales bacterium | reverse complement strand
TGGCGTTGGAAACATCCTTCAGCGGAATGTGCCCGGTCACCGTGCCCACGCGCAGGCCATCGCCCACGAGCAGCATCAATACTTCACCATCGCCGCCCGCGAGGTGTTGCAGGTACTCGGTGTGGCCGGGGTAGGCGAAACCCGCCTGTTGCATGGCGTGTTTGTCGATCGGGGCCGTCACCAGCACGTCGATCTTGGCGCTGGAGAGGTCCTGTGCGGCGGCTTCGAGGCTTTTGATGGCGTAGCTGGCCAGCTGGCCCGAGGGTTTGCCGAACTCGATGGCCACATCCTCCTCCCACACGTTCACCACGTTGAATTTGCGGGCCACGGCGTCGCGGGCGTCGTTCACCCGCTGGAACTGCACCTCATCCAGTTTCAACGCTTTGCGGTGATGGCTCACCGTGTGCGCGTTAGCGTAGAGGATGGGGGTGATGTCGGTATGCATACGGGCATCCTCGAAGCACTTCAGCACCACTTCGATGCCGATGCCGTTGAGGTCGCCACAGGTGATGCCGATGCGGAGGGGATTGCGTTCGAGGTGATGCGTCATTGCTTTAGTCGATCCAGGGGGTCGACGGTACGGGTGCTTCGATCAGGGATCATATTCGCGATTCCGGGTGAGGCCCGGAATGCCAGAATCATTTCTTCGCACGTTGTTTGAGGAATTCGTAGAACAGCCGTACGCCTACGCCGGTACCACCCTTGGTGCGGTAACCGTCTTTGCGGCCGAGGAACGCCGGTCCGGCGATATCCAGGTGGATGTACGGATGTGTGGTGAAGCGCGCGAGGAATTTGCCAGCCGTTTGCGCGCCGCCCAGGTCGCTGCCCAGGTTCTTGATATCGGCCACATCGCTGATGATCTCTTCGCCGTACTCATCCCAGAAGGGTAGGCGGGCCGTTCGTTCGAACACGGTGTTCCCTGCGTTCTCCAGTTGCTGGAAATCGCTATCCGATGCGGTTCCCATCACGGCTGTACCATAGGTACCTATGGCGCGCATGGCCGCTCCGGTGAGGGTGGCGATGGACATGACCAGCTCCGGCTTGTAGCGTTCGCCATAGCTCAGGGCATCGGCCAGGATCAGGCGGCCTTCGGCGTCGGTGTTCAGCACTTCCACGGTGAGCCCGCTGTGCATACGGATCACATCACCTGGTGCGTAGGCGTTGCCGCCGGGGCGGTTGTCCGTGGCGGGGACCAGGCCGATGACATGCACGGGCAGCTCCTGGCGGGCCACCAAGGCGATGGCACAAGCCACGGCGGCCGCACCGGCCATGTCGCACTTCATCTGATCCATGCTGTTGGGCGTGGGTTTCAAACTGAGGCCCCCGGTATCGTAAACCACACCCTTTCCCACCAGCACGACCGGCTTCTTGTTCACCGCGTTCTTCGGTTTCCACTCCAGCACGCTGAACGTGGGCGGATCCACGCTGCCTCTGTTCACCGCGAGCAATCCACCCATGCCGAGGGCTTCGATGCGGGCCTTCTCCATCACCTCCACCTTGAAGCCGGTGCTCTTGGCCAGGGTCCGGATCTCGGCCCCCAGTTGAGTAGCGTTCAAGAAGCTCACCGGTTCGTTCACCAGGTCGCGCGCCGTACAGGTAGCCTCAACGATATCGCCCAGCTCCTCCACCGCCTTGGCGCTCACCTCCTTGGCGACAAGGGTGAGTTTCTCCATGGTGGGTGCACCCTTGGTGTCGCTCTTGTACTTGCGGAAGGCATAATTCCCCAGAGCGGCTCCCTCGGCCAAGGCGAGGGTCAGCGCCCCGTTGTCCTGCAGGCCGATCAACTGTGCTTCGGTGCGCTTGGCCGCGTTCAACCGGGCGATCATCGCGTCACCGGCGCGGCGCGCCTTCTCCAACTGCACCTCCACCGCGGCCTCTTTCACCAGGTGCACCATCACCAATCGGCCGCTCACATCGCAGATGGCCAAGGAAGGGTCGGCCTGCAGCTGTTCGGTAAGGTACTGGCGATCGCCCCGCTCCAGATCCAGGTTGCGCAGCTGGCCGATATCGCTGAGGATGACAAGGGAGTCGCGTGCCGCCGATGGGCGTGAGCTCTTGGAAAGGGTGATCATCGCTTCTTCGAATGGAAGGGCCGAAGATAACCGCCGTGCATGGTGCCCGTGGGGGCCGCCGTGGATCTTCGGCCCTGGGCGACCTCGCGGAGTGGCCCCCGTTCGGCCAGGTGTCGCGATCCGACGACCCAGGCAACGGGGGTGCTGCAACACGCAATGGCGATGGTAACGCGGCGTGGATCACCGTACTTTGTACGACCATACGGATGTTCAGGCAGAGAACCCTCTTGTTGCTGGTGGCCTTGTGCGCCCAAGCCGTGGCTTGGGCCACACACAACCGCGCGGGCGAGATCACCGTTTGCAGGCTGGGCAACACGAACTGGTACCGGATCACGGTGATCACGCATACCAAGCTCAGCGCCCCCGCGGACCGTCCGGAGCTGGAGATCAACTACGGCGACTCGCCGATCTGGGACACCATCCCCCGGACCGATATCCAGGACTTTCCCGCCCAGGATCTCCGGCGCAGCGAATATGTCGTGGACCACGAATACGTCGGGGCCGGAGAATACCTGATCCAGATCGATGACATGAACCGGAACGGCGGGGTGATCAATGTGCCGAACTCCATCGCCCAATCGTTCAGCGTACACACGATGTTCCGGATCACGCCGCTGACCGGGGGCAATTGCTCGGCGCGGTTCCTGAACTCTCCCATCCAGGATGCATGCCTGGGCCAACCTTGGATCCACAATCCAGCGGCGTTCGACCCCGACGGGGACAGTCTCTCCTACGAACCGGCGGTATGCCTCGGACTGAACGGCCTGCCCATACCGGGCTACTCCTTCCCCGGCCCCACCTACACGGTGGACCCCACCACCGGCACCATCACCTGGATCGCACCCTCGCTGGCGGGAGAATACAACATCGCGTTCATCGTACGTGAGTGGCGTCTGGTGAACGGCGTGTGGCGCGAGGTGGGGTATGTGATGCGCGACATGCAGATCACCGTGGTGCCCTGCAACAATCAACCACCCACCATCGCGCAGCCACAGGACACCTGCGTTGTTGCCGGAACATTCCTTTCCATCAACGTGCAGGCGTCGGACCCCAATGGCACGCAGACCGTACAGCTCGAGGCCCTTGGCCAGCCCTTCAACTTGAGCACCTCTCCGGCCAGCTTCATCGCACCATCACCGAACAACCCGGTGAACGGGGTATTCAGCTGGAACACCGCCTGCGCCCATGTGCGTCTCCAGCCATACATGGTGGTGTTCAACGCCACCGACAATGGACAGCCCGTGCAGCTGCAGGACTACCGAACGATGAACGTGACGGTGGTGGGCCCCGCACCCCAGAACCCCACGGCCACGCCGGTGGGTAACACCATCGCGCTGCAATGGGAGCCCAGCCCATGCGCCAATGCGGTACGCTACCTGATCTACCGCCGGAGTGGCGCTTACGGGTACACCCCCGACCATTGCGAGCTGGGGGTTCCGGTGTACACCGGATATGTGCATGTGGGCACCAACGAAGGGGTCGGCAACACGAGCTACAACGATACGGACGACCTGGTGATCGGCAACAGCTACTGTTACATGGTGGTGGCGGTGTTCCCCGATGGTGCCCAGAGCTATGCCAGCGTTGAATTCT
The DNA here is from genome assembly GCA_008016945.1 of Flavobacteriales bacterium. The sequence continues at coordinate 13,606 of SSGN01000151.1, read as the reverse complement.
GCGCCATGCTCGACCGACAAGTGCCCGTGATCACCAAAGTGAGCGTCGGGACCACGGATGTGGCCGCAGGCGTGGATACCGTGGCGTGGAGCAACGCCTACGACCTGGACACCCTCGCACGGCCGGGTCCCTACCGCTTCAACCTGTACCGCGGGGCTGGCCTCACCTCGGCCACGGAGCTGATCTGGACCAGTGGCGAGCACCCCTTCCTCGCCCACCCGGATACCAACTTCATCGCTACCGGGCTGGACACGGAGACGCGACCCTACGTGTATCGCGTGGAACTGATCGGTCGTGCGGACCAACCACGACCCGATGTGATCGGCAGCAGCAATGCGGCCTCCTCGATGTTCATCGGCACAGAGCCGAACGACGAACAGCTCACCATCTCCTGGACCCTGAACACCCCGTGGACGAACAACTCGTACGAGGTGTTCCGGGATATCGGCGGTACCTGGACCTCCGTTGGCACCAGCACCACCAACAGCTTCGTGGATACCGGCCTGGTGAACGGGCAGCGATACTGCTACCTGGTGGTGAGCACCGGTGCGTACAGCGACGCCACCATCGTTTCGCCGCTTCTGAACTGGAGCCAGGAGGTATGTGGCACTCCCGTGGACCTGACACCGCCCTGTGCGCCCACCGTTGTCCTGGACAACGACTGCGAACGGCCGCTGAACACCCTGACCTGGAACAACCCCAACACGGGGTGTGCCGATGACACCGAAGGCTACCGCATCCACTTCGCCGACAGTGTGGGAGGCGCCTTCCACCTGATCGCGGAGATCGATGGCGCGGAGAACACGAGCTTCACCCATGTGAACGGGAGTTCGGTGGCCGGCTGCTACCAAGTGACCGCCGTGGATACCGTGGGCAACGAAAGCGCGTTCGTGGAACCCGTCTGCGGCGACAACTGCCCGTTGTATGAACTGCCGAACATCTTCACCCCCAACGGCGATGGGCGCAACGACCGATTCGGTCCGTTCCCGTATCGCGGTGTGGTGCGCATCGAACTCGAGGTGTTCAACCGCTGGGGCCAGGTGGTGTTCACCAGCACCGATCCCGATATCGATTGGAAGGGGACCTATATGGACAGCGATGTACCACTGCCCGATGGCGTCTACTACTACCTCTGCACGGTGACCCTCCGACGGCTCGCGGGCGAACAGCCCATGCAACTGAAAGGCTATGTGCACCTCCAGGGCAGTGGAGCGCAAGGCAACGTACACTGATGTTCACCGGGATCATCGAACGAATGGGCGAGGTGACCGCCGTGAAGGAGGAGGGTACGAACCGCACCTTCACGATCAAGGCGGCCCTGGCCCATGAGCTGAAGGTGGACCAGAGCGTGGCCCACGAAGGGGTATGCTTGACGGTGACCGCCGTGAACGTTGACCACTATGAGGTGACGGCGGTTCAGGAGACGCTCGATCGGACGAACCTCGGAACCTGGCGGGTCGGCACGGTGGTGAACCTGGAACGCTGCCTGCGGATCGGCGACCGCCTGGACGGGCACATGGTGCAGGGCCACGTGGACACCACGGTACGCTGCCTCGCGGTACACGACCGCGACGGCTCGTGGGGCTTCGCCTTTGAACTCCCCGCATCCAAGCACTTGTTGGTGGAGAAGGGCAGTGTGTGCATCAACGGCGTAAGCCTCACGGTGGCGGCGTTGGATGAACGCTCCTTCACGGTCGCCATCATCCCGTACACCTATGCACACACCACGTTCCAACGGCTTAAGGCCGGAGACCGGGTGAACATCGAGTTCGACGTGCTGGGGAAGTACGTGGAGCGGATGCTGGCCCTGCCCCGTTAGCGATCAATACACCGCGCCCACGATGCTGCGCACGGCTTCGCTTCGCCCCATGGTGTAGAAGTGCACACAAGGCGCGCGCTGTGCGATCAGCTCCTTGGTCTGGGCGATGCTCCATTCAATGCCCACACGCTTCACGTCGGCATCCGAACGGCACTTCATCAGTTCGGTGGCCAACGGCTGTGGCAGGTCGATGGCGAAGGTCTTGGGAATGAAAGCGATGTGCTTCAGGGTGGTGAGCGGCTTCAGGCCGGGGATGATGGGTACGGTGATCCCTTCGGCGCGGCACAGCTCCACGAAGCGGAAGTACTTCGTGTTGTCGAAGAACATCTGGGTAACGAGATAGTCGGCCCCGGCATCGACCTTCTGCTTCAGGTACGCGATGTCCGTGGCCAGATTGAGGGCCTCGGCATGTTTCTCCGGGTAGCAGGCCGCACCGATACACAGGTCCGTTGGCGCCGCCTCCTGCTCCTCATCGTGTAGGTACTTCCCTTTGTTCAATCCGGCGATCTGGCGGATCAGGTCAGTGGCATGGGCATGGCCATCGCGCTCGGGGATGAAGGCCGGTTCGCTCTTGATGGCGTCGCCACGAAGGGCCAGGACATTGTCGATCCCCAGGAAGTTGAGCTCGATCAAGGCATCCTCGGTATCCTCCTTGGTGAAGCCGCCACAGATCAGGTGGGGCACGGTATCGATGTTGTACTTCGCCTTGATCATGGCGCAGATGCCCACCGTACCGGGGCGCTTGCGGATCCGGATCTTCTGCAACAGCCCTTGTCCACGCTCCTTGTACACCACCTCTTCCCGGTGATAGGTCACGTTGATGAAGCTCGGCTTGAACTCCAAGAGGGGGTCGATCCCCTCGTAGATGGAACGGATGTCCTTGCCTTTGAGCGGGGGTAGGATCTCGAAGGAAAGCAGTGTGCGATCCGCGTTGCGCAGGTGGTCGATGACCTTCATGGTGGGGGGTGCGGTCCTCGGTGGACGGTTCTGGAAAGGAAGGCGAAAGTAGAAAGGCTTCGCTTTCGCGAAGCCTTTCCATCAGGCGGTACTGGACAGGATCAGCGAAGGATGGTCACATGACCGGTATACTCCTTCTTGTCGATCGTGGTGGTGAAGACGTAGTAATACGTTCCTTCGGGCAGGTCGGTCCCGCGCCACGCATTCCGGTAATTGGTGGTCTCGAACACCTTCTGGCCCCAACGGTTGAAGACCGACAAGGTGTTATCGTAATACTGCCCGTTCTGGATCTCGAAGTACTCGTTCTGCCCATCGCCATTCGGAGTGAACACATTGGGGAAGATGAGCTCTTCGGGCAGGATGACATAGAAGACGTTGAACGTATGTGCGCAGCCATCCGCGTTGGTGATGGTAAGCGACACCGGGTAGTTCCCGGGGGTGTCGTAGGTGTAGGATGCCGACTGGCCATTGCTGGTGGCACCCGCCTCACCGAAGGACCAGAGCCACTCCACGATGTTGGAGCCATTGCCTTGGGACAGATCGGTGAAGGCCACGGTGGTGCCTTGGCCTTGTGGCGAGGGCGGGTCGGTAGAGAACGCGGCTTGGGGGGCACTGCCCACCACCACGGTGAACAGGTCGGACACCCCCGAGCAGCCATCGCTATTGGTGGCCGTTACGCTATAGCTGCCCGACCCCACAGAGACCGTTGGCGATGTGGCGCCATTGGACCATTGGTAGCTGCTGTACCGTTCGGTGGTGGAGAGGACAGCCGGTGCACCGCCACAGCTGAAGCCTGGGCCGACGATCTGCGGATCCGGGCTTGGCAATGGTGTAATGGTGAAAGGCTGCGACTCCAAGGTGCAGTCGCCAAGCGCCACGGTCACCGTATGGGTGCCGCTCGATGCGCTGATCTGCTGGCCCACGGCGCCGTTGCTCCACGTGTACGAATCGTAGCCCGCCGGTGCGTTCAAGTAGGCGATGGCCCCTTCGCAGAGGGTGTTGTTCCCGGTGATGGTGATGGGGCCCGGTACACCCGGATTCACGATCACGGTGAAGGTGGTGTCGTAGGTGCATCCGAAGTTATCCGTCACGGAGAAGGTGTAGTCATGCGTTCCTACGCCCACCGGAGTAGCCGTACCTACCAAGGGGGTGGTACCGGACGCCAGGCCATTCCCGACCCACGATGCGGAGTCCGCCGTACTGGTACCCAACACCGGGGTGAACTGGGTGAGGCTCGGGAACAGTGCAGGGTTGAAGTTGAGGCCCCAGTCGCAGATGAATCCGTTATCGATGGCCCAGTTATCGATCACCTGGAAGGTCCACGTGCCGTTCAAACCACAACCGGTGAGGTTCGACCAAGGTTGCAGGCTGCTATAGGTGCCGGCGATCAAGGCATCGCTCTGTGGGGTGCCTGCCGGCGTCACGTTCGGCGTTGTCCCGAAGGCGGCACAATCGGCGAAAGTGCCCAGGGTGGCCGTAGGGCTCCAGCAGTACTCCCAGCACTCGCCGATCTCGGGTGCATTGCCCGGATCACTGTCATTGGCCGCACCGAGATAGGTGCCCCCCCCACCCTGCTGGTGCATGGTCATGGTTTGACCGGTGGGACAGGTGATGGAGATGATCAGGTCGCCCATGTAGCTGTGCTCCAAGCTGGCGCAGATGCTCGTGAGGTCGTTCGGGTTGGTGAGGGTGGCTCCCGGAGCGAACTGGGTATAGGTGAGCTGCGAGGTGTACGCCACACCCGAACCATCGGGCATGGTCACCGCACCGCCCAGGTTCACCGACGGCAGGGCCGACCAGAGCACCGGAGTGGCCACGGCATTCAGATCCACGGTCTCGCCTTCACAGATCTCCAGCGGCCCGACCACTGTTCCGGAGAAGTCCGGGGTGGTGCTGACCAGCACCTGGAGGTCCACCAGGTTCGTGTTCGAACATCCGTTGTCATCGGTCACGGTCAATTGTACCACATACTCCCCGGCTTCACCATAAGAATGGGTCACCACTGGTCCGGTCGTGCTATCCTGTTGTCCATCGTAGAAATCCCAGGTATACTGCACGATCTCGAAAGGATCGGCGGCGGTGGATGCGCTGCCATCGAAGGTGATGGGCTCATCCTGGCAGGCCAGTAGCGGGATCGGGGATCCGAAGGTGGCCGAGGCGGTAGGCGGCTCGCACGGGGCGAAGCAGCTGATCAACGCCGCGAAGGTACCCGTACCGGTGGAGTTGCTGGTGAACACCAAGGTGAGGCATCCTCCGCCGTTAAGGGTGTTCTGCACGTTCTCGAAGCTGGCCGAGACGATGCCCGGAGGCGTGTTGCCCGTGAAGACCCCGATCAACGGAGGATCCGGGTTCACGCCATCGATCATACCATCATAGATAGCCAACTGGTCGATGGGTTCCGGACCTGCCGTGGACAAGTTGAAGGTGAACCACTGCAAGGAGATCCCCGGACCGCCCGAACCATCCGGACAGATGATCAGGGTGTGGTTCTCGTTGTCGCTATAGCCAGAGGCCCCCTCCCCCCCGGAATCGAGGATGGATCCTGAACAGGCCGCCACATAACCATCGATGATGGTGTATTGGGCCTGGGTGGCTTGTATGGCTGTGGCGGCAACGGCCGCCAATGCGATTGTCCTCATCGTCATCGTGCGTGGTTCTGATGTCCCGGCCTTGGTCATGACCGTGACCTGATGTGTGATCCGTCCAAACATAGTCGCTATCGCCATACGTACGGCAACTTAGTTCATTCGATTCCTGGTGAGCCAAACCACCTTTCCTTCGGTGGTGGAGCGTCCGTCGGCCGTATGGGCCTCCATGGCCACCATGTACATGCCATCCTCACACCCCTCACCGGTCCAGGGTTCAGCACTGTTGGTGCTGAACACCAAGGCGTTGGTCTTCATGGAATAGACCCGCATCAGGATCATGGCATACCCTTCGCCTTCCACGTAATAGGTGTCGTTCACCCCATCGCCATTGGGAGTGAAGGTGTTGGCCATGAACAGCTTAGGAAGTGGGGTTAGGGGTTCCTTAGCGGGTTCGGTGGAGGCTGGCGTATGGACCACCCGATCTCCCGTCGTATCGCTTCGCGGTGTTGTGGTAAGCCCGGGCTCCGGCTTTGCGGTCACCGGTCGATGCCACACTTGTTCCTCAAGCACGTTGATGATATCCGACACCACGGCAGGGCCATGCTGCTCCACCGGTGCTTCCATCGGCTCGGCGGTCTGGGGAACCGGCCGTTCCATACGTTCATCAACCATTGCCACCGGAGCGGTCCGCTTCGGGGAAGGGTTCCACCGTGCAGCACCGGAGCGAGTTACGGCATGCTCGTGTGTGCGCTCCACCTTCCCCACAGGATCGGCGGGGCTTGGAGCGACCGGCTCTGCGGATCGTACTTGTTCGGCAACGGGCGACATCACCTCGGTCACCGCCACAACGGGGCCTGAAGGAGCGGATCCGGAGCCTCCGCCGAACCATACCGCCGTGGACACCGCCACGGCCGTAGCCCCGGCGGCGACCCATGCCCACACCGAGCCAGAAGCGGAGCCTGCCGCCACGGCATGTCCCAGTTGGCCGCTGATCGCCATCCAGGCCGATGGGTCCACCGGAACCTCGTGCCCTTGAAAGCGCTCCTTGAACAATTCATTCACCTCGTCGCCCCCCGCACCGGCGGCGGCGAGTTGTTGTCGTACACCCTCCCAAACATGAGGGTCCACCGGAGCCTCGTGGCCCTGGAACCGCTGTTGCAGGAGGGTATTCAAAGGATCACTCATGTCCGTGTCCGTATAGGGCCGCCACTTCCTTGGGCAGCAACTTACGCAGGTAGGCCCGCGCTTTCATGAACTGCGATTTGGAGGTGTTCTCGCTCACCCCCAGCATTTCGGCGATATCCTTATGGGCATAGCCCTCGATGGCGAACAGGTTGAAGACCGTTCGGTAGCCCGTTGGCAACGCCTGGATCAGGGCCATCAGCTCATCGGTGCTCATTCCGGAGAGCACATGCTCGTCCTCCTGATGCAGGTGCTCGGCCTCGGTGAGGTCCAGGCTATGATCATACGGTTTATTGCGGCGTATGTGGTCCAACGCTGTATTCACCATGGTGCGAGCGATCCACCCCCCCAATGGCCCATCGCCCCGGTAGTGGTCCATCTTCTGGAACACCTTCACGAAGCCATCCTGCAAGATGTCCTGGGCTTGGTCCCGGTCATTGGCGTAACGCATGCAAATACTCATCATCTTCCTGGCGTACTGCTGATAAAGGGCTTTTTGCGCCACGGGATCCCCCTTCACGCAGCCTTCCACCAGCCGTTCATCCGTCATGGTCATCCGTTGGAATGATGCGATCCGCATGCGAATGGTTGCCTGGCCTCGAAAACGCCGGGCACAACGTTCAAAGATAAAGCGTGCTCCATCCACGGCCGATCTTGGGTTACCTTCGCAGCCCTTTGGCCAATACCCCTGTATTCCAAGCACATGGAACACATCCGCAACTTCTGCATCATCGCCCACATCGACCATGGTAAAAGCACCCTGGCCGACCGCCTGTTGCAGATGACCGGCACCATCGCCGACCGCGATATGCAGAACCAGGCCCTGGACGACATGGACCTGGAGCGGGAGCGCGGCATCACCATCAAGAGCAAGGCCATCCAGATGGACTATGCCTTGAACGGGAAGAAGTACCTGCTGAACCTGATCGACACGCCCGGCCACGTGGACTTCAGCTACGAGGTGAGCCGCAGCATCGCGGCCTGCGAGGGGGCGCTGCTGATCGTGGATGCCACCCAAGGCATCCAGGCCCAGACCATCAGCAACCTGTACCTGGCCCTGGAGCACGACCTGGAGATCATCCCCATCCTCAACAAGATGGACCTACCCTCGGCGAACCCGGAGGAGGTGAAGGACCAGATCGTGGACCTGCTGGGCTGCCGTCGCGAGGAGATCATGGCCGCCAGCGGCAAGACCGGACTGGGCGTGGATAAGGTGCTGGAAGAGATCGTGCATCGCATCCCCGCACCGAAGGGCGACCCCGCAGCGCCGCTCCAGGCGCTCATCTTCGACAGCGTGTTCAATAGCTTCCGTGGGATCATCGCCTATTTCCGCGTGCTCAATGGCACGATCAAGAAGGGCGATCGGGTGAAATTCTTCAATACCGGGGTCACGTACAACGCGGACGAGATCGGCGTGCTGAAGATGGACCTGAAACCCCAGGACCGGCTCAGCGCCGGCGACGTGGGGTACATCATCAGCGGCATCAAGACCGCCAGCGAGGTGAAGGTAGGCGACACCATCACCCACGTGGACCGGCCCTGTACCGAGGCCATCAAGGGTTTCGAGGACGTGAAACCCATGGTGTGGGCGGGCATCTTCCCCGTGGACACCGACGAGTACGAGGAGTTGCGCGATGCCATGGAGAAGCTGAAGCTGAACGACGCCAGCCTCACCTGGACGCCTGAGGCCAGCGCTGCGTTGGGCTTCGGCTTCCGCTGCGGCTTCCTCGGCCTGCTGCACATGGAGATCATCCAGGAGCGCTTGGAACGCGAATTCGGCATGACGGTGATCACCACGGTACCCAACGTGGGCTACAAGGTGACCACCACCAAGGGCGAAGTGATCGACGTGCACAACCCCAGCGAATTGCCGGAGGTGGTCCATATCGAGAGCATCGAAGAGCCGTACATCAAGGCGCAGATCATCACCAAGGCCGAGTACATCGGCGCCATCATGACGCTGTGCATCGAGAAGCGCGGTATCCTGATGGGCCAGAACTACCTCACCACCGACCGGGTGGAGCTCTCCTTCGAGCTGCCGCTGGGCGAAGTGGTGTTCGACTTCTTCGACAAGCTGAAGAGCATCAGCCGCGGATATGCCAGCTTCGACTACCACCCGGTGGGCAGTAAGGAAAGCGACCTGATCAAGCTCGACATCCTGCTCAACGGCGAGAAGGTGGACGCCCTGAGCGCGCTGATCCACCGCGACCACGCGCACGAGCTGGGCAAGAAGATGTGCAGTAAGCTGAAGGAGCTGTTGCCGCGCCAGCAGTTCGACATCCCCATCCAAGCGGCGATCGGCGCCAAGATCGTGGCGCGCGAAACGGTGAAAGCCCTGCGCAAGGATGTGACGGCCAAGTGCTACGGCGGCGACATCAGCCGTAAGCGCAAGTTGCTGGAGAAGCAGAAGGAAGGGAAGAAACGCATGCGCCAGGTAGGCAGCGTGGAGATCCCGCAACAGGCCTTCCTGGCCGTGCTGAAGCTGGATTGAGGCGCCATGCCCTGCTCCGCGCAGGGCATAGCTTTGGCCGATGCGGTTGCCTTCGGTCCCTACCCGTTCCGCACCCTGGTGGTGGCTACCCGTGTTCCTGGCGGTCGCCTTCCTCCTGTTCTGGCCGGTGCTGGGGCTTTCGGCCTTCAGCGACGACCACTCGGCCCTGTGGAACGCCGGGGTGCGCGGCATACCCTGGCGCGAGGGCTTCTTCCGTCCGCTGAGCGACCTCTCCTTCCGGCTCGGACACCACCTCTGGGGCACTGCGGTGGAAGGGCACCGCGCGTTCAACGTGGTGGTGCACGGGGTCAACGCCTTCCTGCTTTCGGTGCTGATGACAAGCTGGGCCGGTCGTACCGCAGGCCTCCTCAGTGCCTTGTTGTTCCTGGTGTATCCGTTCCATCAGGAATCCATCGTCTGGCTCGTGGGCCGGGAATCGGCGCTGGGCACCATGGCCGTGCTCCTCGGCTTGGTCATCGGTGGCGCCGACCTGCGTAGGCCGCTCAAGCTGGGGCTGATGGCGGCCACCATGCTCCTTGGCGCACTCACCTACGAAAGCGCCGTGCTCCTGCTCCCCCTCGCTTTGCTGGTGGCGTGGTCCGGGCAGGTGCGCGGGTGGCCGGGTGTTCCACCGTTGCTCATCGCCCTGGGCGGAACCGCGGTGGGCTGGTTCCTCTGGCGCAGCGGCACCACCGTGGGCGCGGACCACGACTACACCCTCGCACTCCTGCCCAAGGATGGGTCCGAATTGGTCATGCGCACCTTGAAAGTGGCCGGACGCCTGTTCCTGCCTCCCGCAGCGAACAGCAGCGTACAGCTGACGCGCGGTGCGTTGTTGGCCGGATCGTTCCTCACACTGGCCTTCGCCTTCGCACGTGCCGCCCGCCGAACGGCGATGAACGGAAAGTTGCGGCTGTTGGCACTGCTCACCGTGGTGGCCTCGGGGATCGCGGTGGCTGGTGGGGTGAGCACGGTGACCAGCGAAAGCGATCGCTACCTGTATCTGCCATCGGCCTTCCTGTGCGGGCTGGTCGGTACCGCCCTGTCCGGCATCGGGCAACGGCGGCTGCGGGCGCTGGCAGCGCTGGCCCTCTGCACCGGCAGCATCGTGCTGTTGCACCAGAACCATGCGCATTGGCAAGAGGCTTCACGCCTCACCCGGCGCTGCCTGAACGGCCTGCCCTCGGTGCCGGACCATGGCGACCTTTGGCTCGCTGGCCTGCCCGACGCCCATGCCGGAGCGTTCATCTTCCGCAATGGACTTCCGGAAGCGGTAGACCTTGCCGGTGGCGAAGGCGCCCGCATCATCGTGGTCCCCGAGGCCACCCAATTGCAGGACGCGCTTACGAAAGGCTTCCTGTTCCGCGGGGCATGGCGTACGACCGGGCCTCAGGATCGGGCGTTCGTTTGGCGTAACGAGCGGTTCGAGGAGGTTCCAACACCCAGGAATACCACCACCTCGTTCCACTGAGGCCATAGCGGGGCGTATATTGCTCCATCCCATCCCCGATGTCCGCGCAGCGTACCATCGAAACACGGCTTGCGACCATCGAGCTGGTCCGACCCGATGTGGTGGTGATCCGCTACCACGAAGGGATCCAGTTCAGCACGGACGGCATCGCCGAGGTGATCGCCAGCTGCGAACGGATCACCGATGATCCAGCGTTCGGCGTGATCGGCGTACTGCCCAACGATGGGGAGATGGACCTCGGCGCCATGCAGCAGGAACACAGTACGGCAGGGTTCGAGCATAGGGTCCGCGCCCACGCCTTGGTCGCCTCCGATGGACTGTTCAAAAGGCTTACGGAGATCCACTACGCCTACCACCCCCAACCGTACGAGATCCGCATGTTCACTTCGGAACAGGAAGCGATGGCATGGGTACTGACGGTCTTGGCGAAGTAGTGGGGAGAGCTGCCGTGGGGTGGGTGCGGTCGGTGCTGGAGAGGTAGCTCACCTACGGCTCCAGCCCCACGATCTTACCATCTTTCACCACCCACACCTTGGTGCCGTGCATGCGGGCCACGCGGCGGGCTTCCTTGGCGGCCTCCTTCATGGCTTTCGCCACGGCGGTGAAGAATTCTTCCGACTCGGCCTTCTGCTTCTTCTTGCTCATGGATATTGCTCCAAGGGTATGGGAACAGCTCCGGAATTCTCATACACCGCCCATGCGTCGGCCAGCGGGCGGTATTGCTGTTCAAAGTTATGCCATCCACGCACATAACGCCGCCGCACATCTTCCGGTGGCACATGATGGCCTCCCTGCTTCACCCGGTGTGCCACACGCTTGATCGCCAGTTCTGGGCTTTCCAAGCGGAGAAAGAGCATTTCCACGGTATAGCCCCGCTCTTTCATGCGTTGGATCCACTCCACGTACGTGCGTCCGCTCAAGGTACTTTCCAGCGCGAATGATATTCCCGCGTTCGTCAGCCGGTCCAGTTCGGAAAGCAGCAACCGGCCCGCCGCACGAGCCGCCAACTCGGGATGCAGCGGTGACAAGCCCGAAGCGATCAGGTCCGCATTCACGAAATGGAGGATACCCTTGTCCGGTGTCAAGAACTTCTTGGCGAACGTCGTCTTCCCTGCCCCATTGGGGCCGGCGATGATGATGCAGCGGGGTTTCGCTTTCCGGGAGGCGGCCATGAGGCCAAGGTACGCGTACGCCCCGCCAATGGTGGCGACCCCGATCGGTCGTCCTTCAGAACACCGCCTCACGACCATTTCGCAACCCTGCAAATCGAAATCCCGACTTTATATTTGCAGGGTTCACTCTGCGCCATGCCGATCCAGCGCCTGCTTGCCGACACCGCCCTTGACCGCCTCCGGGAGCGCCCCGTGGTGGCCATCCTTGGTGCGCGGCAGGTGGGCAAGACCACGCTCTCGCACCTGTTGGTGAAGCGGCTGGGACGGCCCTCGGTGCGGCTGGACCTCGAGGATCCCGACGACCGGGCCATCCTGCGCAACGCCAAGGAATACCTGCTGGCCCATACCGATGAGCTGGTGGTGATCGACGAGGCACAGCGCATGCCGGAGCTCTTCCCCCTGCTGCGCACCTTGGTGGACCGCGACCGCCGTGCGGGGCGCTTCCTGCTGCTGGGGTCCAGTTCGCCGGTGATCGTGCAACGCGCATCGGAGTCGCTGGCGGGCCGGGTGGCCTATCTGGACCTCTACCCCTTCTCCGGGCATGAGGTGCCGCGCAGGCAGCAGGACCGCCTGTGGCTGCGCGGGGGCTATCCGGACGCGTTCCTCGCGGATAGCGATGCCGACACCAGCGCCGTGCAGCGCGACCTGCTGCGCTCCTTCACCGAGCGCGACCTGCCCGAACTGGGGCTGCGGGCCAACGCGGGCACCGCCCTGCAACTGCTGCGCATGCTCGCCAGCACGCACGGCTCCGTGCTCAACATGGCCATGCTCGCGCGCTCCATCGGCCTCAGCCCGCCCACGGTGAAGCACTACCTCGGCTTCTTCGAGGCGGCGTACGTCACCTTCGCGCTGCCCAGCTTCCAAACCAACCTGCGTAAGCGGCTGATACGGGCGCCCAAGGTGTACATCACCGACAGTGGCATGCTGCACGCGCTGCTGAACGTGCGTTCGCACGACGACCTGTTCGGCCACCACCTGCGCGGTGCATCATGGGAGGGGTTCGTGGCACAGCAGGTGCGCGCCCGCCTCGAAGGCCGTGCCGAGCTGTGCCACTTCCGCACGCAGGACGGTTCGGAACTGGACCTGCTGGTGGTGCGCGGCAACAAGGTGCTGGCGGCCATGGAGGTGAAGAGCACCAACAGCCCCTCGTTGAGCAAGGGCAATATGCTCGCCTACGAGGCCGTGCAGGCCCCGGTGCGGTTGGTGGTGACGCCCAGCGCGAAGGACCACCCCTACGGCCTAGGCATCACCGTATGCTCATTGGCCACGCTGTGGGACCACTTGGAAGCGGCGGTGCGGTAGGGCTTGTAGGATCACAGGATGTTGCCTCCTTGAGGCCCGGCGATGATGATGCAGCGGGGTTTCGTTCTCCGGGGAGCGGCCATGCAGCCAGATCACGCGCTCGCCTTCACCGCCTTCCCCTTCGCCGGCAGCATCTCTTTCACCGCCGCGATCAGGGCCACATCATCGAACCCGCACTCCGCGTACAGTTCCGGCTGCGTACCGTGCTCGATCCACCGGTCGGGGATGCCGAGGCGCTTCACCTGGGCGTGGTAGCCGTGGTCGGCCATGAACTCCAGCACGGCACTGCCCATGCCGCCTTGGATGCATCCATCCTCAATGGTGATCACGTGCTTGAACTTGCCGAACACCTCGTGCAGCAGCAGTTCATCGATCGGCTTGGCGAAACGCATGTCGTAGTGCGCCACGCTGTAGCCCTCGGCTTCCAGCGCATCGATCCCCTTGGCGGCGATGTTGCCGATGTGCCCGATGCTGAGCACGGCGATGTCGTTGCCCGAGCGCACCCTGCGGCCCGTGCCGATCTTGATCTCCTTGAAGGGTGTCTTCCACTCGGTCATCACGCCCTCGCCGCGCGGGTAGCGGATGCTGAACGGGCCGTGGTCCTTCAGCTGCGCGGTGTACATC
>SSGN01000110.1 GCA_008016945.1 Flavobacteriales bacterium | reverse complement strand
GTGTGGACCTGGGGCTACAATCTATTTGGCCAGCTGGGCGATGGCACCACCACCGAGCGCAACACCCCGGCGCCGGTGCCAGGTTTGAGCAACATGTCGGCCATCGCGCAGCAGAACGGTTTCGGGCACACCCTGGCCGTAAGGAACGATGGAACGCTGTGGGCCTGGGGCTACAACCTGAAAGGTCAGCTCGGCCTCGGCAGCAACAACAACAACATCCTCGTGCCCACCCAGGTGACCAGCATCGCTGATGTGGTGGCGGTGAGCTGCGGCGAAAGCCACACCATCGCCTTGAAGTCGGATGGTACGGCCTGGGCCTGGGGCAACAATAACTCGGGGCAGTTGGGCGATGGAACGATCCTGGACAAGTCGACGCCCGTGGCCGTGAACGGCATTTGCATCGACGACACCGGTGTGCCCGGCCTCCGTGGCAACACACACGCCTTGCATGCGTACCCGAACCCCAACGATGGTCACTTCGCGCTGCGGTGGACCAGCCTTCCGCCGCATGCGTCCGCCACTGTGCACAATGCGCTCGGTGCCGTGGTGATTGAGCTCTCGCCCGCGCAGCTCGTGGGTGCGGACCCCATCGACCTCTCGCAGCGACCCAACGGGACCTATCACATCCGGGTGTCCACGCCCTCGAGGGCCATCGCCGCACCGGTGATGATCGCCCGCTGACCAGGCACTGGGCAGCCTGCCGATCAGGCTGCTCCCGGGCTACCTTGTGCGCATGGTTCACGGCAGGCCCGCCCGCATCATGCGTCCGCATGGTGCAGCGCTACGGTTGGCGGGCATGGCGCGCCTCGCGCTGCTGGCCGCATGGGCCCAAGGCCAGTACGCGGTGCCGCTCGATGTGCCCAGCCTCCATGGGATGTACGCGAACTGCCTGGCGCAGGACGACCTCGGCGCGCTATGGATCGGTACGGACGGCGGCCTGTTGCGCTTCGATGGCGCTGCCACCGAAACCTATGTCAGCGACCCATTGGAGGAGCATTCGCTCCCCCATGACAACATCCTGGACCTGCTCCCCGCAGACGATGGCATGTTGTGGGCGGCCACCTCAGGCGGCGTACTGGCGGTGCATACGCACACCGGCAGGCGCTGGCGCGTACCCTTTCTCCAACACGGCAAGGAAGTGCATCTGGAGCCGCTCCACCTCACCGGATCACACATAGGACATTGGGCCTTTTGCGGCACGGCCGGTCTGTACAAATGGGCGCCGGGTGATTCCGTGTACCGGCCTGTGCCCACCAGCGGAACCCCGGCACTGGTGCGCGCTGGCGGCGGCTGGGAGGCGCCTGACAGCTCGCTCTGGTACGTGGATCGCATGGCCGTGCGCCACTGGATCCCACAGGAACAGCGCGAAGAGGTGTTCCCGTGCAGGCCGTTCGGCAAGGAAGCTCCACCGAAGACGCTCCTCCTGGACCTGCAACCAGACCGCTTCCACCAGGAGTTACTGTGGGTGAACACGTGGGGCCTGGGGCTGATCGCGTTCAACCGCCGTACGCACACCTTCACCACCCATGTGGCGCGCGAACCACTGAGCGACCTGCACAATGTGGCGCTTTCCATGGCACAGGTGGATACGGTACACTGGTACGTGGCCATGGACGATGCGCTCCAGGTATTGGAAGTGCGGCCTGAAGGGTCCACATTCCGGACCGAATCCCTGGGAGACCCTGTGCGGAGCGTGCACCGGACCCGCGATGGCAGCCTGTTGATCGGCGGGTTCGCACAGGTCTGGAGTGAACGGCCAGCGCCTGCGACGGTGAAGGCACTCGGGCACGAATTGGGCTTGAGCAGTGTGCATGCGATCGGTGCATTGGACGGCGACGGCTATTGGGCCGTCCGCTTCTACCGGGACCGGAAGCTCATGCGGTTGGCACCGGACGGCAGCCTGCGCTATGCCATCCCGCTGCCAGCGGACAGCCTGCCCTACGAGGCCTTTCAGATCGTTCAGACACGTGACAGCGTGATCTGGCTGGGCACCACCCGTGGCCTGATGCGCCACCGGCCAGGTACGCGCACCGTGGATCCCGTGGCCCTGGACCAGACCATGCTGCGCTCACCGCGGGCCCCAGTGACAGACTTGCTGGTGGACGACAGGGACCACCTGTGGGCCCTATTCGCAGAGCAGCACATCATGCGCATGGCCGCCGGCACGCGCGAACAACGCTACACCGAGGCCCGAGGCCAAGATGCCATCGGCATGGCCGTGCTGGATGAGGACCGGCTGATCGTGGCCCACCGCAATGCGCCTCCGGAACTGGTGGACCGGCGCACCCTGGAGTTGAGGGCCATGGCCTTACCCGAGGTGCCGCCGGCCGCCTTTGCGCAGATCGAAGGGGTCGTTGTGCAGGCGGATGGCAAACCGGTGCTCCATGCATACGGCTTCGGCCTCACACGCCTGCACGACCCCGGGCACAACGACCGCTGGACCATCGATCGCACCTGGCGCCCATACGGCAGGCCAGCGATCCTCCATGCCCTGTGCGATCGGCAAGGCAGGCTGTGGTGCTCCTCGGAACGGGGCGGGATCCTACTGGATCCCGCCACCGACCTGCTCAACACCCTGGATGCGAAGCACGGCGTGAACAGCCACCTGACCGGCCAGATGGCCTTGATGCCGAACGGCGACATCCTTGCCTGCGGCAACCCGTATGTGCTGTTCTCCAAGGACCACGGCGTGCGGCTTACGGATGCCCCCTTGGTATGGCGCCAGGTGATCGCCGGTGGGACCGATCGTACCGCAACCGCGGTGATGAGCGGTACGATCATACTCCCTGCGGACTCCGCCATGCTCAACCTCCAGTTCGGGCGCGTGGCCCTGTACGAAGGGAACGCCTTCCACTACGCCTACCGGATACGGGGCAGTGATCCTGACCAGCCCTGGGTCGAGCTCGGCACGCAGCGATCCGTGAGCCTGGGCGCGCTGGAGGCGGGGGATCACCTGCTGGAGCTGCGCAGCGAGAGCGCGATGCTGCCGACCGCCACGATCACCTTGCAACTGCAGGTGCTTCCGGCGTGGTGGGCCCAGTGGTGGTTCCGCGCGATCGTGCTGGTGGCGGTCCTGGCGGCGGCGGTCCTCGCCACCAGGCAGGTACTGGCGCAACGCCTCCGGAGCAAGGAGCAGGAACTGGAGCGTCAGCGTGAACTGGAGCACGTTCGCCTGCGGATCGCGCGCGATGTGCACGACGGCATCGGCAGCGGCCTCACCAAGATCACCATGATGCTGCGGAACATGCCCGGCACCGATCGGGAGCAGGCGCAGCGCATCGCGCAGGCGAGCAGCGAACTGGTGCATGAACTGGGAGAGATCGTATGGACGGTGGATCCGCGCAACGATGATGTGGCCACCTTCGTGGCCTTCGTCCGCAGCACCTTGGGCAGGCAGGCGGAAGGGATTCCGCTGCGCCTGGTATCGGACCTCCGGTTCGACCCCTCCATGGCCCGCGCCACACTCCCCCCCGATGTGAAGCGCAACGTGCTGCTGGTCATGCGCGAGGCCGTGAACAACGCGTTCAAGCACAGTGCCGGGGATCACATCGATGTGGGGTTGTCGATCACCACGAAGGCCCTCATGCTCACCGTGAACGACAACGGTAACGGCTTCGATCCGGAACGCGCGAGCCAACGCGGCAACGGCCTGCACAACTTCCACAAACGCGCGGAGGAACTGGGTGGCACGGTCCGTGTCGAAAGCTCTCCCAACGGCAGCACGATCGTACTGCAGGTGCCGATGTCCCCCACGAACATGGAGGCCAGGCCGGTATGACCCCTGCTACCTTCGCATCATGGCCATCCGTGTAGCCATCATAGAGGACGACCGCGACATGCGGCAGGCATTCGAGCAGGCGGTACAGGCCGAAGGTGACCTGGACCTGAGCGGCAGCTACCCCAGCTCGGAGGCATTCCTGGGCCGACCGGAGGGGCTGGACGGGCTCGATGTGGTACTGTCTGACCTGCACTTGCCCGGCCAGAGCGGCATCCAGTGCATTGCACAGTGCAAGCCCAGGCGCCCGAACGTGCAATGGCTGGTGATCACCATCTTCGAGGACAATGCCAACCTTTTCAATGCACTGATGGCGGGCGCCACGGGCTACCTGCTGAAAACGGCCAGTCCCAAGGAGATCGCCCAGGCCATCCGCGACATCCACGCAGGCGGCTCGCCCATGTCGCTCGCCATCGCACGCATGGTGGTGGCCAGCGTACAGCAGAAACAGGTGAACGCCGCGCTGGTGGAAAGCCTGACAGCCCGCGAGCACGAACTGGTGCAACTGCTGGCCGAAGGGTACCGCTACAAGGAGATCGCGGACAAATTGCAACTGAGCATCGAAACGGTGCGCACCTACATCCGAGGCATCTACGGCAAACTGCAGGTGCACAGCCGCACGGAGGCCATCAATCGCTTGTACGAGCGATGAAACGGCCGTTGGCCGCACCCCGCGCGAGACCTATTGGCAATGCCTTCGTACTGAGGCGATCTTTGTTTGGCGGCTTGATGGCGATCATCTGCCCGGTCATCACGGCACGGTCGTGGATGGCGTAGAGTAACACCCGCGCTACCGGCATCGCTCAGGCGAGACCGATCCCGCCAGCGCCGGTCTTGATCCAGTCAGCACCTACGGCGGTACGCTCAAGGTATTTCGCCAGAGCTGACCGAGCCGGTACGTTCATCGGCTACGCTCAGCTGGCCCGATGGAGCTCGTTGATGCGGACGTGGTCCTTGGTTTCGGGGGCGGGGGCGAGTTGCCAGTCGAGGGGCTTCTTCTTGGTTGCCATATCACGGCACGCATTGACCCGATATACGGGCCATGACGCGAAGCGAAGCTACAGCCTTGTGGAGCATCACCCAACGAACGGGCCGAAAGCAGGCATGCCCGTCCGATCACGAACGGGCATGCGTTACCGGGATCGGTGGTCAAGGCATCACGAAGCGGTGGACATGGCGTCCTGTGCGCAGCAGGTAAATCCCGCTTCGCAGGTTGGCCAACGGCAATTCATTCGTGCCCGTGCGCAACTGGCCATGCTGCATTTCACGACCGCTCGCATCAATGACATGCCAGGGCTGGACATCACCATCGTTCGTTACGAAAAGCAGACCCGCTGCGAGGTCCTGCCGGACCGCGATGCCGCCATCGTGCAACTCACCGATCCCCGTGCTGAGGAAACTGAACGGCGGTGAGGTGTTCACACAACCGAAGGAATTCATCTCCACGGTGTAGGTGCCGTTCTGCGTGGGGGTGTGCGTGCTCGCCGTTGCGCCGCTGATCGGCGTTCCATCGAGGAACCACTGCACGCTGCCGCCGGCACTGACCACCAGATCCGGAAAGTCGAAGGAGATCACGGGCAGCGTGTTCGCTTCCACATCGAGGCTGAGGCGCACCACCGATCCGTTGCCGTTGTTGTTGTTCGCGCCGTAGGCGATCAGGTCCCCGCCACCGAGCCGGAAGCCGTTCGCGAAACTGCGGTTGGTGAACGGCGATTGTAGGACGCCGTTGGTGCCGAAGCCCGCCTCGGGTTGCCCGTCGGGTGTCAACCGCAGGATGGCGCCAGATCCATTGGTGATGTTACTGAGCCGGTAGAAGAGCAGGACGCTTCCATCGTCGTCCATCCACAGCCCACTGCCCACCGGATTACTGCCGGTGACCTGGACAATGCCATTGGTGCCGTAGGTGGGATCGATGGGGCCATCCTCGTTGAATGCTGCAATGCTTGGACGCGTATCGCCGCTGTGCGCGCCATAGCCCACGAGGAATCCGCTGCCCGGTCGGCGTACCATGCTCCAGTCCTTGGGTCCATCCGGACTGCCCAACGTGCTGGTGGAAATGGTCGGATGCAGCGCCAGGCCGTTGGTGCCGAACGCAGGATCGGGATCGCCATCGGGCAGGAAGCGCGCGAGCGCCATGAAGGTGGGATCAAAGGCACTGGTACCCACCAAGGCGGCTATCGTCACGGATCCATCGGGATCCATCACCGCACCAAGGTCCTCATGGAATGGGGTGTAGCCCACGGGCATCTCCGCACGACCGTCAGCTGAGTAGCTGGTATCGAGCACACCCGTGGCCGTGTAGCGGAACACACCGATCTGCGAATAGCCGATGATGGCAGCGAGGATGCGGCCATCCGCATCGATGAAGACGTTCTGCACCTTACCTGCAGCCGAGCCCGCGGAGAAGCCAGCATTGTTGTAGCCGGTCCCGTTGAAGGTGCTGTCCACGGAACCATCCGCGTTGTAGCGCCACACGCCGGGGAACTGGCCCGAACTCCCATTGCTGGCTGCGATCAAACCGCCCCCCACGATCTTGCCATCGGCCTGCAGCGCGATGCTGCTGCAGATGGTGCGCTGCTCGAAATGATGCACGAGCACACCGTTCTGTCCGAAGGTGGGATCGAGCGCGCCGCAAGCCGTGTCGATCCGGGCCATGCATGCAACGTAGGGGAAGCCACACCACCCCATCCTGCCAGCAGCAACTTCCCGTCGGGCTGTAGCGCATGGCTCTTCAGGAATGAGGTCTGTCCGGGCAGGATGTTGATATCCGCGCAGCCATTGGTGCCGAAGATGGTGGCAGGTGATGGGGTTTGGCCGTAGGCGCTGCTGAGGGCGATGACGGCCACAAGGGAGAGGGAAAGTAGTCTGTGCATCGGGTTCTTGATCCTGGGCCGAAGTAACCCCAAGCCGCTCCCCAGCACAATAAACTTTGGTTAGGGTCTGCCGGTGATGACGTAGTGCGCTTGATGGACCATGAACCCATACTGATCCATCAATAGTCCGTTCGCTGCCAAGGCCATCCAATGCGACCATACCACTTACCACCTTCGGCCACGGGCATCCTGCACCACACGGTGTCATAAGCCTTGCGCGCGGCCTTCACGGCGGCATCCACGTCGGCCTCACCGGCCTGGGCGATTCGCGCGAGCTTCTGCTCGTTGGCGGGGTTGATGGTGCCGAAAAACCTCCCGCTCATGGGCTACTGCCACTTGCCGCAGATAGAGCTCATACTGCTCGTTGATCTTGACGTGGTCCTTGGACTCGGGGGCGAGGGCGATAGGATGGACGAGGTTTCACCTCTTGGAGGCCTACGCAGCTCCGACATGCGCGTGACGCCGCACAAGTGCTGCGCCCACAGGCCCCCGGTTTTCGCTACACTTGCGAGGTGTTGCGCTATCGGCGATGAACCACCGTGTGGACATTCTGAACGAGGAACCGACCCATATACGCCATGCGGTACTTGCATCACCTCTGGTTACTTGTTCTGCTGCTATCGCGTTGTGCGCCCCCACTCGACACCAAAGGATCCGCTCCGTTCGTTCCCGCCGAGCGCCATCACACGGGTACGCTGGTCATCACACAAGTATCGGAGAACACCTTCATCCACACCTCCTACCACCAGACCGAGGACTTCGGAAAAGTACCCTGCAATGGTCTTGTCGTGCGGGATGGCAGGGAGGTCATCATCTTCGACACGCCGACGAAGGACAGTACTTCCGAAGAGCTCATCGCCTGGATCACGAAAGAGCTGGACTGCACGATCAAAGCGATCGTTCCAACGCATTTCCACCACGACTGCCTGGGCGGTTTGAACGCCTTCCATCAACATGGCATTCCCTCCTACGCGTACACGCGCACCATCGAGCTTGCCACAGGAGCGGGTGCCGCAGTACCACAGAACGCCTTCTCGGCCACGCTCGTTCTACATTTCGGCGCGGAGTTCGCAACTTCCACCTTCCATGGCGCCGGACACACTCAGGATAACGTGGTGGGCTACTTCGCGAAGGAAGAGGTGCTTTTCGGTGGCTGCCTGGTCAAGGAATTGGACGCTGGTAAAGGCTACTTGGGCGATGCGGATACCACCGCCTGGTCAGCGACGGTGGAACGCGTGAAGAAGGCGTATCCGAAGGCACGTATCGTGGTGCCGGGGCATGGCACACACGGTGGTCCGGAATTGCTGGACTATACGGCCCGGCTCTTCAGGAAGGCTGAATGGACCGATCAGTGAACAACTACCCGCATGGGAACAGCGCCAACCATGCGCACGGTGTAGAGTCCCGCAGGCAGGCCATCCACGGACAACGTTGTCCGGTCCGTGCGCAGATCACCGATCAGCACTACCCTTCCGTGTGCATCCACGAGTTCCACCGTACCTTTCAATGCGGAACGGACCTGCAACAGGTCGGACGCCGGTGATGGAAAAGCAAAGAGTGGCTTCCTTCCGGACAATTCGTTCACGTCCGTGTCATCCACGGGTGTCAGCATGCGAATGCGATGGTTGGCTGCATCGGCGAAGAGGATCCGGCCTTGCGCATCGATCACCATACCGCACGGGGAGTTGATCTGGGCCGTAGTGGCCGCGATGTTGTCCCCATTGAAGCCGGCCGTGTTCGTTCCTGCGATGGTGGCGATCAACCCGCTGTTGGCGTCCACCCGGCGGATCCGGCTTTGCTGTATGTCACTGATGTACAGGTTGTCCTCGGCATCCAACGCAATGCAGAACGGCAGCCCCAACGCGGCCTCCGTGGCAGGAATGCCGTCCCCGTTGTATGCCGCCGCGCCCGCACCGAGCCCGGCGACGGTAGTGATGTTGCCGCTGATGGCATCCACCTTCCGGATGACCGCGTTGTTGACGTCGCATATGTACACGTCACCATTGGATGCTTCGGCGATGTCATACGGCTGATTGAGCCCGGCGGAAGTGGCTGGCCCGTTGTCGCCCGAGTACACCGGCGAACCAATGCCCGCGAAGGCATGCAGGTACATGCTATCGCCATCGATGTACCGCACATAGTTGTTGCCGATCACGCTGAGCAGCAGGTCGCCGTTCGAGCGCACCCGCACGCCCATGGGCGCATGCAATCCAGCGGACAGCGCGGGCACTTCCGTGTTGTTGCCCGGGCTCATGGTGCCAGCGAAGGTGGATATCGTTCCGTCCGCAGCACTGATCATCCGTATCCGGTGCGCATCGCGCTCAGCGATCAACAGGTCGCCCGTTGCAGTGAAGGACAGGCCGAATGGGTACGCCAGACCAGCATCTACTGCGAGATCACCGTTGCCGTTGTAGCCAATGGTGCCGATCCCCGCTACATGCTCCATGTTCCCCGATGCCGCATCTACCATCCGGACCGTGTGATCGGAAGGCTGACCGAAATACAAGGAGCCATCGGCAGCGAGGGCCAGACCTTGTGGGTAGTAGACCGTGGCGCTTGTGGCAGGGGCGCCATTCCCCGTGCTTCCCGGTGCACCCGTGCCTGCGATGGTGGAGATGGTGTATTGCTGGGCGAGCAGGCTGCCGGAGACCAGGACCAGCGTGCCCAAGGTGGATGGACGGAGCATGTGAACGGAAATTTCCGCGAAGTACCTCCGCCTGGACCGTTGTGCGCCTCGCATGAAGATGGTAGGCCATGAGCGCAACGAACTGCGGTGATTTGCCCACACGACCACTGCTGCCATGCGCTACACGACCGCTCGACTTTCCCTGACAGCCACGCTCAGTCTTGTGCTGGTGAATGCCACGGCCCAAGGCGGTATCAGCCATGCGCCTCATCATCCCTTCACCGCTGCGCCAAAGGGTGGCGATCGGGTGCTGCTGAACCAGTATTGCGCGCCCAGCTACACCGTAGGCCCGGCCGATGGCGATCTGATCGACGGTGTGCAGTTCGGCACCATCAACTACCAGGGTTCTGGTGACAATGGCGGCACGGGATACACGGACTTGAGCTACGAGGGTGTGCTTTTCGCCATGGAACTGGTCGCGGGGAACTCCTACTTCCTGAACCTCACGAGCGGTCCGTACCAACCGCCCAACGGAGCGTTCGAGCACTACAAGGTGTGGATCGACTTCGACCATGATCTTGTATTCGAGCCTGGCGAGGAAGTGCTGAACGCCCAGACCAACGCCCCCTACTATTCCTTCGGCGTTTCGGTGACCATTCCGGTGGATGCCGCGGCCGGCTACACGGGCATGCGCGTGCGCAACGTGTACAACGATGCCAGCTTCACCCCGTGCTCCAGCCACAATTATGGCGAAACGGAGGACTACACCGTGCTCATCCAGAACGGGCTGCCGTGCATTCCGCTCAGCTGGTTCGGCGGTCACGATGGCGACTACGCATCCGCCGTTACCGTTGGCGATCTGGCGTACACGCAAGCTTCAACGCCAGTGCATGGCTACACATCCCGCATGGACCTGGGCACGCACCTGCGGCGGGGCACCACCAACGCGATGCAGATCGTGAGCGGGCCGTACGCCAGCGATTATTTCATCGTGTGGGCCGATTGGAACCACGACGGCGATTTCGATGATGCTGACGAGATGATCGACTACGCGCAGATCAATGCGGCGTTCACCCCGCACAACACCGTGCTCTCCGTTCCGGATCACGCGCTCGTGGGCTACAC